>CAMBZY010000264.1 GCA_945872325.1 Candidatus Kuenenia stuttgartensis
AAAGGTCTGGGGCCGAGCGGTGGGGGGGGATGGTAATTGATTACTTCTTATTGGCTTACGAGTACCTTGGGCGTTGCCCAAGGCTGGTATGGGTCGGGCCTTTGGCCCTAAAACCAGATCACATTCAATACCATCATCTTGGAATCCGGTATAAGCCAAAAAAATAAAGGGCGACATCCGGGAAGGAGTCGCCCTTTATGATTAGACTTCGTGCAGGTCAGGTCAAAGAACCAGAATCACTTCGGTTCAGGGGCCTGTTTTGGAGCTGCTGGAGTTTTGTCGTCGGTTTGAAGCTTGTCGAGAACTTCGGTCAGGCTCTTGTTCGAGATCGCCATTTCCTGAGGAGTGGCTTCGCGAGTTTGGGCCAAAACTTCGTCGCGGATCTTATCCATCTTGGGGAAGAGATCCATCATGGCCTGAGCTTGCTTCTCGGTCTTGGCTTCACCAAACCGAAGGTTGAAGTGCTTCATGAAACCGATCAGATCGGTAACGGTCGGCTGAACCTTGTTCGCCTTGGCTTTCTCGATCGTGGCCAGGATTTCTTCGAAGTTTGGCGTCGAAAGCATCTTGGTCAGCTTTTTGAGCGATGAAATCTGAGCCTTGGCCTCAGCCAGACCTGGATCGCCATATTTGGCGTTATCCTGAAAAGCCTGATCAATTGCAGCCACAGCCTTGGTCACATCATTGATAAGGTCAGGCGTCAGTTCGCCTTCCGTACCAGCCACTTCGCAAGCCTTCATCGCTTTTGCGAGATTATTGCGATATGGCTTGTAGACGTTGGCTCTGAGCATCAGTGGCCAATCTTCTTCACCGATCAAGTCGCTGATCGTGAACGCAACAGCCTGACTGGCATAGAACAGGGGCAGGGATTTGGCCTGACCTGGCTCCAGAGGGATGTTCGACAAACGCAGTTGCGACGGATGCACTTTCTTCGGGTCGGAAACATCTTCCAGAACCGCGTTCAGGGCATCGCCGTTACGAATATCACCCACATTTGGGGTCTCATGAAGACGCTTCTTGATGCCTTCCAGCGATTCGTTGGTCGCGCGAGCCTTGCGCTCGCGGTGCATCATGTTTGTCCAGTTCATATAGTGCTGGGATTGCCACATGGCCTGAGTCAAACGCAGGTTGGTGTCAACATTCATCGACCTGGCCATCGAAGAATCCAGGTTATACTGACCTGCACCCATGGCCATCGCACCCATACCAATCCCGGCGCCTTGCATCGGAGTGCTGGCACCACCGCCCCAGCCGCCCCAACCGCCAAAGCCGCCGTATTGGGCTTGCGTGGAGCCTGCTGTCAAAGACAACAAACCGGCGACCAAAGCTGGTCGAATCCATTTTGATTTATTCAACATGACCTCTTACCTCTCAATGACCTATAGATTTCATCGACCGTCAAGCAGCCATGCTTCTCGAAAGACTCGCCTGCCGACAATCGGCGGGAGACTCATGACATCATCTAACAAATATTATACAAGACAATTTCATGGGAAGTCTAACGATTATTTCCTATCGCACATGAATGGAATCCGTGGAATTGGCACGAACCGAATATCTCGTTGAGACTGCAATTGCCTAAATCCCTGATAAAAACCTGCCAAAGTCTATAAACGCCGGTCAAATAAGCTTCTACCTTCTGTGCAGGTCCATCCCATCAAAGCTTCAAACCAAGTCCAGGCCTGATTTCTGATTCATCCAAGGCGTCCTCCAGATCCACTTCTTCCTGATACGCTGGATCCGCTACTCCCACTGGCCCAAGATTTTGCCAGAAGTTGTCAATTTTTCGCTCCGGATTTGAACTGGTATCCTGAATCGATCCTTGTACGAACTGAACTTGCGCTGGGACGGACGGTTGTAACGGAATTTGGACTGCCTGATGATCATCTACCTGAATCTCTTCGAATTCGACATCGGAATCGGAATCGGAATCTGAATCGGAGACATCCTGGGGAGATCCGTTGGCCGGAATCGGGTCATGGTCAAATTCGAAGGCTCTGACGATGAAAATCTTTGGGCCGATCGCCAGTTGATCTCCTGCCTTTAAGACTCGCTCCTCCACTCGCCGACCGTTCACCCAGACTCCATGACGACTCCCCAGATCGCGAACGATCATCGTGTCATCCACTTGCGCAAGGCAGCAGTGGCGACGCGATATCGAAGTCAGCTTGATCCGGACATCGCATTCCGGATGCCTCCCTATGAGTAAAACAGACCGCTTCAGCTCTATGGGAGGCTGCTCTGGATCGTCAAGGAACTCAAGGCAGAGGTTCATGAATTGGACTCAGATTGCCGCTTTTGCGGATTGCCGTTCGGGATCTTCTTCGGGATTCTGCCACTTGATATTTACTTCAACATGATACCGATCCAAACCTGCCACCGGGGCGATGGCCTCTCTGATCGCTTTTTCCATCCCACTGGAAAACGACCGTGGATCGGGCTGAATCTGTCTCAAATCAGGTTTGAATTCACTCTCCAAACCTTTGTCCGATGCCATGAGCGAATCATTTTGATGACTCGTAATGGTCCTGATCAAAACATGTGAAGCCTGAGAATCCCGACGATATCTGAGATGAGCAATCGAGAGGATCTCCTGATCTCCAATCAAACCCAATGTCACAACCTGACCATTCACCCGCACTCCATTCGTCGAGTTCAAGTCGCGCACATAGAGATTTTCTCCGTCTTTAAACAAACAGCAGTGAACTCTGGAGATTCTTACTGAATCAAGACTTACATCACAAGAAGGGTGACGTCCGACAACAATCAAGGCCGTATCGAGCGCGATATCGGGGGTGCCGTCAAGTGCCACTAACCGACCACTCATTTACGTCCTCCCCATTCTGTCGAACTCAGACAAAAGCTCGCCTGATGATCAGATTCGTACACAGCTCACGGCCAAGGTCCCGACACATCTCTGACAAATCGAACTTAACCAGACGTTCACAATCCAAGTCTAGGTCATAAATTCAACCATGTCAACGAGTCTCGCAATGATTCCTCGATCGACCTTGGTTCCCATCCCAACAATCGTCGCGTTGCCGAGGCATCAAAGTGCATGACCCGCCTGGCCAGTTTCAGCCCTGTGACTGTCGCCTGTGGCCTTTTCCCTGTCAAATGACTCGCAAACCATTCACTGACATATGCATATGAAAGACCAACAGTGTATGGGATCTTTAGCCGGGGTACGGGCCGGCCTGACAATCGCGATAATATGACCAGCAGTTCCAGAAGCATCAAATTCTCTCCGCTGAGAAGGTGACGCCGACCGGGAACTCCGTTTCGCATCACCTTGATCAAACCTGTGGCCACGTCACGGGCATCCACCAGATTCAGGGCACAATCCATATATCCTGGCATTCGCCCTTCGATAAAATCACGGATCAGGCATGTCGGCGGACTCGGGCCAGGATCGTTTGGACCCACCGGCATCGTGGGATTTGCGACAACCACAGGTCGGCCGCTGAGGCCCTTCTCCATCGCGAAATTTTCGGCCCGCAACTTCGATAAACAGTATGGCCCTACAGCGTCCGATTCCTCGATCTCAACCTGCTCGTCGATGACCTTTCCAATAGCCCAATTTTTCTTTGTAAGAATCGACTCTGTAGAACAATGCAGAACTTTTGATGCACCATGTTTCAGGGCTGATTCAATCACATGAACAGCGCCTCGATGATTCACGGCATCGAATTCGGCAGGGTCAACGGCCCAGAGATGTGGGTTGGCCGCGAGATGATAAACCTCAGCGCCAGCACAATCGGCCAAAGCCGCTTCGACAGCCCCTGAGTCGCGGATGTCTGCAAGGCGCAACTCTATGGACTGGTTAATGTTTGATGAATTAAAGCCAGGCTTTTCGATCAGCACAACTCGGCAACCTTCGTCCAGAAGTGATCGGACCAGATGGCCTCCTAAAAAGCCACCTCCGCCGGTCACATAACTGACAGGTCTGACACCGGTTAGATTCATCTTGTTCTCGACTTTTCTGAATCCTGATACCGCCGATAAAACTGGTCGATGGCTTGTGCGGCACCTGCTGCCCCAGGCTCAGACGCGACGGTCTCAGCGGCGGATTTCGCTTTAGATTGGATCGAAGAGTCGCTCAGCACCGCTTTTAGCAAGGGGACGGCCCGATCGGCCCTAAACTTCGATTTCGGCAGACTCAGTCCACAACCCGCTCGTTCCACCCTGACAGCGTTATCAAACTGGTCATGAGCCAGAGGGACAACCAGTTGAGGCCGCCCTGCCCTGAAGGCCTGACCTGTCGTATTCACTCCACCGTGATGCACCACAACGGATGACTTTGGAAAGACCCGAACATGCGGAGCATAAGGCACAATCAGGCAATCAGGGCCAGCGTTTTGCGGGATCGAAACATTTTTATCAGGCCCAACCAGCAGCAATGCCCTTTGGTCTAATCGTTTTGCAGACTCCCACGCCTGAATGTAAAAATCTCCGGCTGTGTAGACTCCGGTACTCCCAAGGCTGAAGACGATCGGAGGCGTTCCCGCTGCCATGAACTCTTCGATATGGTCGGGCTGATCGCCGTGCAGTTCTGTATCGTTTCTATCGTAGAATGCAAAACCGGTTTGGCAGGTCTGAGCCGGCCAGTCGGGTTGTGGCTGACCAAGTACCCGTGAGAATGGGGCAACCACCATGGAGGAATTTTTCATGTAATAGTCCAGGAACGGATGCCCCTGTAATTTCGGCAGCCCCATTTTCGAACGAATCTTTGTAAACTCTTTCCATCCAAGGCCGTTTGCCCATTTTGCGAGCCTCAAAAGCCAGCGTAAAGGGTATGGCCCGCCAAACCACTGAAGCCGTTCCGGATGCAGGAAGTTACCCACGACAGGCGGTTCGGCTTCGCTTATAAACATCAGTGGGGCAAACGGTATCGCCATCCACGGCTTGTTCATCGACTCTGCCCAATAAGCGGCAGAAACGGTGAAAGGATGAGTGATCACCAGATCGGCTGCATCCACCAGTGGTTGGAGCGCTTCATGAGTCCCCGGAAGTGCCGGGATCACGAACTCGCGAACCACCCGGTCGCTTCCATGTTTGGGATCCATCCAGCGTTCCATCAGCCGGTTGTAGTTTTGCTCATCCGGAAACTTCGGAGGAATTTCCGCAAAGTTCAAGCCATTCTCGATGATGCGTGGCCCGTGCTGATCGCTTGT
>CAMBZY010000265.1 GCA_945872325.1 Candidatus Kuenenia stuttgartensis
CCAAGCTGTACGGGTCATTGGCTTGCAAAGACTTATCTGACAAGTGCTTGACACCTGAATTGACCGGGATGTATTCAGACCTCAAATTACCATATGAAGGGCGCTGGTGTCGCATTGAATGTTCGTGATCGGAGGAAGAATTGTCGCAGAAAGTCATTTTAGTACCGCCTGCGACAATCCACAAATCCCATCAGATTCCTGACCTTATCAGCTCTCAGAATTGAAAGATCGACACCCTCAAAAGGCCGCTCTTTTACCCAGAGGCTTACAGAGTTGGTCCGATCATCCAGGGCGAGAATTCTTCCTCACCAATTCCAGCGGCCTCACTCTTAGTTGGCTTCCCACTCGCGACATCCAGAATCAGGTCGAACATGCGATGTCCAACGGAATCCACTGAGTCGCCTTCAAGGATCGTACCGGCGTTGAAGTCCATGTCTTCAGTCATTTTGTTATATAAAGGCGTGTTGGTGGTGACTTTAATGCACGGAGTGGGCCTCAGGCCAAGCACACTCCCGCGACCGGTTGTAAAGACCAGCACATTCGCTCCACCAGCCACAAGTCCCGTGGTACACGGGGGATCAAATCCAGGCGTATCCATCATGATCAAGCCGGCCTTGTCACATTTCTCGGCATATCCAACCACATCCACCATCGCTGTCGAACCCGCTTTGGCGACAGCTCCAAGCGACTTCTCGTAAATCGTTGAGAGGCCACCGTTTTTGTTACCAGGCGAAGGGTTGTTGTTGATCTCTCCACCAAAGACACCGGCGTACCATTCCCACCAGCGAATCCGTTCGATCAACTTTTCGCCAACCTCACGCGTCACAGCCCTTCTCGTCAGAAGATGCTCTGCACCATAGACTTCCGTTGTTTCGCCAAGAATCGCGGTTCCACCCTGTGCGATCAATAAATCAGCTGCGATGCCCAAAGCCGGGTTGGCAGTGACACCCGAATTCCCATCGGAACCGCCGCATTCCAGGCCAAGACAAATTTTCGATGCTGGTTGCTCCGTACGTCTCCATGCATTGGCTTCCGGGAGCAGTTTCAAAACCCCGGCAACGGCAGCTTCCACCGTTTTGGTGATCCCGCCAGACTCCTGAATATTCAGCATCTGAGGCCGGACGACGAGTCTTTCGCCGTGCTTTCCAGCTGGAGTTGCCGAGAGTACGACCAAATCATGACTATCGACCAAGTGACTTGGGTAAGTCCCCTCACAGCCAAGACCTACGATCAGATAGGCAGCCACGTTCGGATGGGTCGCAAAACCAGCCAGAACACGCTCAAGGGTTTTAAAGTCTGTACCTTCGAAAGGTAGCCCACAGCCACCTTTATGAGTGATGGCAAAAACATGGTCGACGTTCGGAAAATCTTTCAGAACATTCGACTCACGAATTCTGTCGGCGATCATCCGGGAAGTCGAGGCCGAGCAGTTGACGGTCGAGATCACGGCAATCGTATTGCGGGTCCCAACCCGACCATCAGGCCGGAGGTAGCCCTGAAAGGTACGAGGCTTAAGGGCTGTCGGCTTCGGTGGAACGTCTGTGGCGAAAGCGTAATCACGGTCAAACAGATCTGCCCGAATATTATGCACGTGAACCCACTGCCCGGGCTCGATCGGTTTCGATGCGAATCCGATGATTTGACCATACTTCATCACTGGCTCACCGGTTGCGATTGGCGAGATAGCGACCTTATGCCCAAGCGTGATCACCTCTCGCGACTGAATCGATTCTGTACGACCAGGAATCTCGATCCGGAAATCTTTCGGAATCGGGCGGGTTGCGACAGCAACGTTGTCCTCTCCACGCAAGAGAATGACGGTGGGGTTGGGACGCGGATCTAAAGTCTTGCTCATGTTGATTTCGTATTCGAATTTGGCAATTGGGTTCTGGCTGGTTCTGGAATTTCTGCCCTGGAAGGTTCTCCCTATATAATAATCACTTATGTTTGAAAAGGGGAATTCAACATTCACCAATTGATTGTAAAATACTCGGATTTCGGATATTTTAGATGTGTTCTTATTAGATGCACTGAAGCGAGATCATTGCAAGAATGCCTTCGTGGGCATGTCATTTGCTGAGAATGATTCCAGTGTACTGAAAAACGAATCGGCCAGAGAGGCGGTTTTGATGAAGTTGCTCGAATTCTTGGTACCTGAAGCGATCAATGCGGATCTTCAGGCGACCGATAAAGAGGGCGTGGTTCGTGAAATCGTAGGCGGCCTCCAAAAAGCGGGGGCAGTCGCCGCAAGCGATAGCGAAAGCGTAATCAAAGCCATCCTCAGTCGTGAGGAGCTGGGATCCACCGGTATTGGCCGCGGTGTCGCCGTACCTCATACGCGTCACCCTTCAGTTGACAAACTCGTGGCTGCTGTGGCCGTCTCCCGCAAGGGAGTCGATTTTGAATCACTTGACGAGGAGCCGGTTTACGTCTTCTTTCTGCTGATTTCACCACCCAATCAGCCAGGCCCTCACCTCCGTGCACTCGACAACGCGGCACGATACTTGCGTGAAGATTCGTTTGTGGATGCCCTGAGGCAAGCCAGAACTGCTGATCAGGTCCTCAACCTGATTCGAGGTATGGATCAGCAGCATGGATCGAACTGATTCAGGTTCCAGCCTGTCTCTTCCCCCAGATCGATTGCGATTGTCCAGACAAACCGGGTCAGACCGCTGAGGTAGATATTATGATCTCTCCACACCCAACTGAGACGGAATTCTCACGCAATTCAAGGCTTGAAATCATGTCGACTAAGGCTTCAAGCGCATCTCGTGAGGTCATGATCAACCACGAATATGGACTCCACTTTCGACCTGCTGACCTGTTCGCTAGAACTGCAAGCCGGTTCGTGTCGGATATCCGTGTGAGCTTCAATGATCAATCGGTGAACGGAAAAAGCATATTGGACCTCGCCACCCTGGCCGCTGAATGCGGATCTGCACTCCTGATCCACGCCGATGGGCCTGACGCAGAACTGGCGATTTCCGTCCTGTGTCGGCTCGTCGAATCTGATTTCCAACCGGAAGTTCCGAATTCTTCGACACATGCGGTATAACCCGAGTCGATTTCGCTTGGCAGAAACGATTGTTGGCACTATATTTATATGAGTGAGTTTCCAGATGATCGTTCTGGTTGCAGATCTTCAGCACTTTGACGTCCCATGTGAGATGGATCGATTCCTGTGGAGTGGCCTTCGAATCAGAGCCTCAGGCAAAGATTTTCCTGAGCCGACGGATCGAACAGACCAGAAGACCGCAGTTCACATCACCGAATTCCATCGCCTGTCGACCAGACAGTCTCCGTTTTAGAGCAAAGCACACAGCCCAGCATTCCATGTCTGAACAATCGTCCGTAAAAGCCAATCCGAACAACGATGGATCTCCCTTGTCATTCCGTTACCAAATACGGTTTGCCAAGACGATGGATCTCGTTTGGATCGGCCACCAGGATCTGATGAGGGTCATGGAACGACTGATCCGACGTGGCTCCATTCCGGTCGCCCACTCCCAGGGATTCAACCCTCGGCCCAAGGTGAACTTCATTCAGGCTTTAGGATTGGGTATTGAAGCCTATCGTGAGGTTCTGGAAATGGAACTTGACGAATGGATGCCCACCGAAGACCTTCTGGAACGACTCAATGAGGCCGCTCCGCCAGGCCTGAACTTTCTCTCGGTCATTCAGCTCACAACCCGCCGTTCAGCCCTTGCTAGTTCTCTCATTTACACCCTGGCCGTTGACTTAAATCAGGAACGCCGCGAGGCAGCCAGCCTCGCCATGGAGGAGTTTCTCAATGCCCCCGAACACCGTGTCGAACGATGTCGAGATGGAAACATCACATCGATTGACCTGAGACCCCTGGTGAATCATCTCGATTGGTCGGATGCCGGTCATGTCCGTATGAGTCTCAAAGTTACCCCTTCCGCAACCGCCCGCCCCGAGGAAGTTCTCGCGGCCATCGGACTGAAGGATTTGTACTCGACCGGAACTTTGGTTCGACACGATCTGATTCTAGAGGAAAAGCAGTCCTCATCGTCGGTCACGCCCAACCCCACGACTATGGACCCGGCGTTACCCACATGACCCATTCCGTTCGACTCAGCCATACCCCAATAAAACCGCTCTTCCGGTTCGATCTCCAAGCCTCCCGGACCTATCCGGCGCATGCTCGATCCGCCAATGCGGCACATGGCCTGTCGATACACGATCATCACAACTTCTACCGATCGCCCATTCACCCCCAGAATGACCCCTCGAAATATTCGACACCGTCATCTGCGATTCGGGTGTTAGCAAAGACTCAGGAATTCCGCTGCAATGAAAAAAGAGATGCTCATCAATGTGCTCCAATCCGAGGAGTGCAGAATCGCCATCATTGAAGATGGCGTGCTGGAAGAACTTTACGTCGAACGTACCAGTCACGAGACCTACACAGGGAATATTTACAAAGGCCGAATTGTAAACCTCGAACCAGCCATCCAGGCGGCCTTCGTTGACTTTTCCATTGGCCGAAACGGATTTCTCCACGTCTCCGACGTCGAACCCCGTTACTATCGCCGCCACCTCGGTGAAGATGTCGAACTGGGCGGCCGAGACCGTGGCCGAGACCCTCGTCGTACCGCCCGCCCAGGCGAACCCGAAGCCTTTGCACCATCCCCCCCTGCTGCTGTTCCCGGTGGTCGTGGTGTTCGTCCCCCACGCAGCGATCGTGGCCGTCGTGAACGTGAAGACCGCCGTCCCGCTCCCGCTTCACCTTCCGCCTATCCGCCTGTCAGTGGATATGGCCAGATGCCCCTCGATTATCCAGCCTCAGCTAGCCCGGAAGTCTTCGAAGATTTCGTAGGATCAGAGGTGCCCACCCAGCGTGCCCCTCGCCCTGAAGCTCCCCGGGAACGTCCACGCCGAGGTGTTCCTGGTCGTGATCGAACCACTCGTCCCAGCATGCGTGATCGCGAGCCCATCAGGCCTCCCGAAATCATCGATATTATTGACGTCGACCTCGACCTCGATACCGATCCACCGCCACGCCGTACTCCCGTGGTGCACATCGAACCTGTGTTCGAACCGGCACCAGTCGTCGTACCGGAAATCGCCGAAATCGCTCCTCCAACTCGTGGACGAAGATTCGCTGCAGATATCTCCGAACCCGTTCCACCACCAGCCCCTCCAGT
>CAMBZY010000266.1 GCA_945872325.1 Candidatus Kuenenia stuttgartensis
GGCTGCCTTGCCGAACGCAATGGTCAGTTGCAACCGGCTGAAGAGCACTTCAATGAAGTGGCCGCCAACGATTATGGCTATAAAGACGTCGCCAAACGACTCCGCGACATTCAGTCGAGAATGTAAAACCACAGTGCGGTGACGCTTAGACCAACCACCTTGTCAGACTTGACAGGTCGCACCACCGCGCTGATTCCAAGGCATTTTCGCCAGCATCATGGCCATGCCGCAAGTATCCGTGACACCCGCAAATACAAGCCCTGCACCGACAAACCCGGGTATGATTAAAAACAGAGGGTTTACGATCGCCCCCAAAAGCGTGCCTGCAAAGACCAGCGATCCAGCCGCGATCCGCACCTGACGCTCAAGGCTGATCGTCTTCCTGCCCCGAACCACAGGCAACCCGGCGGCAGACCAGGCGGTGGTTCCACCTTCCACATTAATAACATTCAGGCCAGCAGATTGCAATTTTTCGCAAGCCTGCCGACCACGTCCACCTGACTTGCAGATGACATAAATTGGGGCGGTTTGATTCGTGTTGCAAATCTGCTTCACAGAATCCACCGTCAATTTATCAAGTGACAATAGTTTGGCGGGTTCCGCATGAATTTCTGTAAATTCAGCCGGTGTCCTGACATCAATCAGGTCGATCCGGTCGCCACCTGCCATTTTTGCTGCAAGTTCAGAGACCGTAATGGATGCTACAGATGATGGAACGCTCATGGAATCAGAACCTTTCAAGTGACCTTGTCTGCCGATGAATCCGCTCGAATGACGATTTATTGACCGAGGCCATTCGTCTCAGACCGAGACTCGGCTAATGGGAAAACAGAGCATTCACCCGAACCGCAAGTCGGCACGCCCATGCGCGGCAGCGCCCATCTCATCAATACGAGATAGGTTATCAGAACGCCGACTATGGCCAATGTTTCCATGCTCTCGCGACTCCTTGAGACTCGCTGAACCTGCAACAGGGCTTGACCTTCGCCCGGGTCCTGCTCCATATTCATATGCATCGGATCCGTTGCCCTTGTTCAATCGATCGGCACGTTCTCAACATGTCCAACTATATAACTAGCCGGTTATAATGTCAACATCGACCAAAGTTCTGCCCGACGACACAATGATTGCTCAAATGGCAGAGATCTTTCAGATCATGGGTGATGAATCGCGCCTGAAGATCCTCCGAAGCCTGATGGGCGGAGCGTTGACCGTCAACGAAATTGTTGGTGCAACCGGGCAAAGTCAGGCCAATGTCTCCAAGCATCTCTCCCTTTTGACCCGGAGCGGCATGCTGGACAGACGCAAAGAAGGTACTCGGGCCTGGTATTCCATCAAAGATCCCATGGTGATCGCCCTTTGCGACGCTGTTTGCCAGAATCGACCAATAACAACCGATACTCCCAAAACCAATTCCATTGAAACCTTCAAAACGAATTCATAAACAGAGGCTGAGATTCAAATGATTATCCGAAACGAACCTGTGACTTTTCTGCGTGATCATGGCGTGAGTTCGCTTCTTGCTGAACCGAATCGCGAACTTTTGGCCGATGGATTTGTCTTCACAGAAGGCCCTTTGGAACTGGCTGACGGCTCCTTGATTTTTGAAGATTTAAAGTCGGACAAAACCTGGAAATGGTCGGAAGTCAATGGATTGCAATTGCTTCGAGAAAACACCAACGCCGCAAATGGTCAAACCTGGGGCCCGGATGGACGAATCTGGATCTGCGAGCAAAATGGCCGGCGGCTTTCAAGCATTAAGCCCGATGGCACCGATTTGAGAACCGAATTGGAAATCTGGGAAGGCGCAAGGCTCAATAGCCCAAACGATATCATCACCCGCAAGGATGGCTTGATTCTATTCACAGACCCTCCGTATGGAGTGGATCCTGAAAACCGCCAGTTGCATTTTCAGGGCGTTTATTCTTATCGCCCGGGCTGGGCGAATCCAAAATTGCTTCTCGATGATTTTGAAAGGCCCAATGGACTCGCCCTTTCGCCCGATGAAAAAACACTTTATGTCTGTGATACATTCCGGTATCACCTCCGTGCATTTGAAATAACAAAAAGTGGCGAAATTCAAAGTGGCTCAGGCCGTATTTTCGCCAAATTTGACACCGATGGACCCGGCGGACCTGACGGCATGAAGGTTGATACCGATGGACGCGTTTATGTGGCTGTCTTGGGTGGCATCTGGGTCTACGAGCCAACCGGCCAGTTTTTGGGAATCATTGCAACTCCAAAACGACCATCAAACCTCGCCTGGTGTGGGCCCAATGGCTCCGGCCTCTGCGTGACAGCAGTGGATCAGGTGTTTCGATTTCATTTGAACGTTCAGGGCGTAATGCCCTGGAAATCATCTTGATCGACACGTTGTTAAATAAAAAAAGGAGTGCAGGAATCATGTTCCTGCACTCCTTCAATTTCAGAAACACTGATTACAACGATGCCAGAGTCGTTGGGACGCTGTATCCCTGGCGGCCTGCACGCGAGAGCAGTGCATCGGCTGCTGGGGCGTCGATGAATCGCTCGGTCGAGGCATTGAATTTCAACGTTGGACCGAGGATATAATTCAGACCTTCCAATGAAATGGCATTATCGTCTTTCAGGTGGTCGCGCATCCGGCTGAAAGTCTCATTGCCGTCGGCTACTGTGCCAAATGGGGTGCTGTTGGATGCAAATGCAACCGGCTGACCGAGCCTGTAGCTGATATTGGACAAGTGGCAGCAAGTGCTGGAATAATGTCCTTCAAGGATATCGGCGTTGAGATCCTCGGTTTTTCGGCTCCTTACAGCCTCGATAAAGTTGGCGAAGTGATTGCCATTGCCGGGCCCGCGCTTGGCTTCGCCCAGTTTTGGCAGAGGCTGAGACTTTGTTTCTCCCTTGGGAATCCACTTGTCTCCAGCAATGGTACCACCTTCAAGGTGAATGATATTGCCGACCTTTTCACCCATGAATTCGCCGGTTTTCAGGCCACGCACTTCAAATGTTAATAGCGGGCCGCCAAAATCCATGACTGTAATCTGAGTGTTTGCCGTCTGACCCTGATCCTTATACCCAAACCGCCCACCAAGGCTCACAACCGACTTGGGAACCGTGGCGCCAGGGATCATCCAGCGAGCCACGTCCATTTGGTGGACCCCCTGGTTGCCGATATCGCCGTTGCCGAAGTCCCAGAACCAGTGCCAGTTGTAATGCACCAGATTGGCATGATGCGGCTGAGCCGGTGCGGGGCCGGTCCAGATATCGAAATCGATTTCTTTAGGAGCAGCTGAGACTGGCTTAATCCCAATCGAACCACGAGGCTTATAGCAAAGAGCCCTTGAAACGAGAACCTTTCCAGCCTGACCGCTTTTGATCAGGTCCAGAGCCTGTGCCCAGCTTTTGGAGCTTCGTCCCTGAGTCCCGTGCTGAACGATCCGATTGTATTTCCGGGCCGCTTCCACAGCCATTTTGCCTTCGGCCACGTTATGGCTCATCGGCTTTTCAACATAAACATCTTTGCCTGCCTGACATCCCCAAATCGTCAGAAGTGAGTGCCAGTGATTGGGCGTGGCGATCGAAATGGCGTCAATATTCTTATCTTCCAAAGCCTTGCGCGAATCCTGCACGCAAACCGGCGCGTGGCCGTTCTTCTCTGTCAAACCCTTCATATATTTGGCGTAGGTGCGGGTATCAGGGTCGATCAGGTGCGTAACTGCAACGCCTTTGATATTCGAGAACTCCTGAACGTGGCTTGCGCCTCGACCATTCACGCCCGCTACAGCAAGGCGAATCGTATCGTTCGCTCCGATGATCCGACCCGAGCTTTTTGTGCCGCTCACAGCAAATAAAAGGCCTGCACCAGCACTTAATTTCAAAGCGTCGCGACGATGAATCAGCTTGGACATGCGATAAACTCCTGAATGTATTGAGAGTGAGAGGTTTGGGTGGGTTTTTGGAGGATGCCCCGTATGAAGTATCACCGAATAGGGGGAATGTCACTGATTATCGGTCATCGGAATTCGGTATGCCAGATAAATTTTGGAGAATTGCAAAACAATCTGATTGAACCATGGCTATTGAGTCAAGCATGGCAAACCCTTATGATTTGATCATCTCGGTTCACAAACACTCCCGCAAATCCCTGAAAATCGTGGAACCCGTATCGAAATGAAACGACTTCGAATCCTCATCGCTTCTACGCTGATCGCTTCATCTAGTTTGGCGCAGGACCTTTCCAAAGTTCCTCCTGCGAATTACGACGAGTCAAAAATCAAGCCCTACACTCTGCCTGACCCGTTGCAATTCAACGATGGCCGGAAAGTGGAATCCCCGAAAGACTGGCCTGCCCGCCGCTCTGAACTGCTGGAAACCGTGACTCGGGAGATGTTTGGCAGAATGCCGAAAGAATCTGTGGAAATTGCTGCCGATACTCCCCAGATTAAAACCGATGCACTGGGCGGACTGGCCAAACGCAAGCTGGTCACATTGCACTTCAAACGCAATGGGAAAGATGTGCCTGTGGAATTACTCATTTATACGCCCAGTCAAGCCAATGGCAAAGTTCCGATTTTTATGGGTTTGAATTTCAATGGCAATCAGGCGGTCACGAAAGAGGCTGACGTTCCATTGTCAAAGTCGTGGATGAGGCCCAACAAGAATAACAGTGTGATCCAGAATCGGGCCACGGAGAAGCTCAGAGGCAGCGAAGCGACTCGCTGGCAGGTGGAGAAAATCCTCAAAAATGGATATGGTCTCGTGACCATTTATTATGGCGATATTGACCCTGACTTTGACGATGGATTTTATAATGGAGTCCACTCGTTATTTCGCGATCCCAGCCAGAAAGGCCGATCGGATGATGAATGGGGATCGATTGGTGGGTGGGCCTGGGGCTTGAGCCGGTCTCTCGATTATCTCCAGAACGACTCCGATATTGATGCTTCCAAAGTGGCTGTGATCGGCCACTCAAGGCTCGGCAAGGCCTCGCTTTGGGCAGGTATTTCCGACCCTCGATTTGCCCTTGTCATTGCCAATAATTCCGGATGTGGTGGTGCTGCGATTGAACGTCGGGAAATTGGCGAGACCGTTTTTCGCATCAATACGGCCTTCCCGCACTGGTTCAGCCAGAACTTTCGGAAATACAACCAGAATGAAGATAAAATGCCATTCGACGCCCATTC
>CAMBZY010000267.1 GCA_945872325.1 Candidatus Kuenenia stuttgartensis
TCGGCCAGCATCGACTGCGGCGGTGGTGCCAAAAATCGCTTGGCCACTTCCACGCGTGAAACTTTTCCGATCACGCGGTGCCCGGTCACAATCGCTCCCGTGGCAGGGTCGCGTCTCAGACCTCTGGCCCGGTAGTATACAATGGCCGGTGATATATTGAGGTAAGCCGATGCTTCAACAAGCTTTACACCGGTCTGAACCAGTGTGTCGGCAATCGCCCATTCCAAAGCGGGTTCTGATGGGTTGTGGATCAGGTTCACACCCCAGCCCGGGGCATCGCCCAGGTCGCGGTGCAGTTGATCGACGGCTTTGACCACTTCAGGCAAGCCCAGGCCAGCGGCCCCGAAAGCACCGACAAAGCCGGCCCTAACCATCGACCTGACAAGGTCTACCGATGCAATCCCGTTCGCCATCGCACCCGACATCAAAGCGTATCGGCAACCGTGGCTCTGCTTAAAGCCCAGGCTGCCAAGGTCATCAGGTGATATCGCCGGAATGGTCACAGTCCCGCGGCCGTCGATCTCGACGGACAACGGAAGCCGCACGCGACCCAGTGCAGATTCCCATGTTGCGGATTGTTCTTGTGACGAAGCCAACGGTACCGCCTCCACTCACTGAATGACCAAGAATTCGATTGAAATGCCAGCATAAGACGCAATTTACGCGCCTACTCGCATAGATAGGACAACCTCAATCAGAAATCTCGCTCAAACGCGAAGATTCCCTAATTTTGCTGTAAACCCTATTCGTGCCAAATCATAACATGCAAAGTGAAACTGTGCCGAATAAAAAGAAAAAAGCGACCCATTTGGGTCGCTTCTCTTTAGACAAGGGTGGATGACGGGATTCGAACCCGCGATATCCAGATCCACAATCTGGTGCCTTAACCGCTAGGCCACACCCACCATGTGCTGAAATATTTATACAGAAACAGTCGCCCCCCGTCAAGATCGTTTGGCTGTTTTTAACCCAATCTTCGGATTACTGCCAATTCTACGATCCCCCTCAACAAATTCAGAAAGATTCGCTTACTCCCTACTCCCACAACTTGTTACGATAACCCTTAAAACCAAAAAATCACGCCCTCTGAATTCCGGAGATCTTTTTGAAATCGAATCGCTTTCCCAAAACCGCCCTGATCACGGGAGCCAGTTCTGGAATCGGCATGGAGCTTGTTCGACAACTCTCTTGCCACAAGGACTTAAAAGACCTCAGGATCATTGCAACAGCACGCAGGCTGGATCGTCTCGAAAAACTTGCTTCCGAATTTCCTGACGGCAAGGTCATCCCCTTTGCAGCCGATCTGGCCAGCCCTGACGATCGCGAACGGCTCTGGAACTTCGCCCTCCAGAATTTCAGCCAGCTTGATCTGATCATAAACAACGCCGGGTTTGGAACTTACTGCCGGTTTGAAGAGAGCAGCTTTACGGTCATCCAGAAAATTTTCCAGGTGGATGTCGAAGCCGTTTTCGACCTGACTGCAAAATCCATAGCCTGGATGAAGCCGAATGGGTCAGGCCAGATTGTTCAGATTTCATCGATTCTGGGTGAGGTCGGGCTCCCCTATTCTGCCACTTATACAGCCGCGAAACATGCCATCAACGGTCTGGTGAAAAGTCTTCGACCAGAACTCGCAGGGACCGGTGTTTCCGTATGGGCGGCCTGCCCGGGCAGAACCGTTTCCGAATTCCGTGAAACCGCTGGCGAGGGCAGGACTTCCGTTCGCGGCAAGCATGCGGAATCGACGGAAGCAGTGGTGGCCGGTATCGTTCGGGGGATCGTCAGAGGGCATTCCAGGCCCCTGCTCTATCCGACGTGGAAGCCGTGGCTTGTCGCGCATGCTGCTTGGGCTTGCCCAAGATTGTGGGACCAGATCATGATTCGATATGGCCGAAAATTTGCGGCTGAAGATATGCCGGAAGTCTCAATCACCCAAACGAAATAATCGAGCGGTTTCAGTTTGCACAAACCCGGATTGCTCGTAAAGCTTAATCGCCGCGAGATTGGTGGAATCGGTCTGAACACATAATATGTCGTAACTCAGTCCAGAGGCACACTTGATGGACTCTGCGATCAAAAGCCGGCCATAGCCCTTGCGGCGATATTCGTCGTCTACGATCACGTCTATCAGCCCGATCCTCGAAACTCCCTCACGACGGCCATAAACCGACATAGGCCAAAGACATGAGCGAGCAATCACAGCCTTTTCAGCCTTATCCAGAATCTGCACCACCAGAGGGTGGAACGCTTCCACTGCAAGGGCTGACCAATTCTCTTCAGGATTCTCGTCTTCCAGAATCTGAAGCCGCGATTCACGCTTCAGCATAATGTTTTTGAGATGCTTGGGTTCGGATTTCGCCAGATCAAATTCAAAGAGTACGCTTGAGGCCGATTCTTTGAAACCGTTCCTTCGAAATGCTTCAAGGGTGGCTGGCTGACTCTCGAGGAATCCGGAAAACTCGCTCCCTCCATAGATACTCCAATAAAACGGGTTGAGCGGATGCCGGCCACCACCATAAATCACCTTGGAGCCTAACGACTTAAGATGCCCGATGCCGGCCTGAATCAATTGATCCTCAAGGATGGGATCATGAGGCGCACAGAGCATGGCAATGGTGCCAAGGTCATGGCTTAAGTAGCGACAGAATTTGAGTGGATCTTCTGGCCCGAAACCGCAGTGAACGAAGCCCGCAATCTCGCCGGTTTTTTCGTAAGTCGCTACGATCAGATCGCGATGAAAGAAATAAGGTCTTGAAACGACAAAAAGATCGAATTCCGTATTGGAAATCGGAACGGCAATATTTGGCCCCGACATCAGGCGATTCCACACCGACACGATACCGGCCAGGTCGGTATTTTGGAATGGCCTGAGTTGATACACGTCACGTTCTCTTGAAATTCAATGCGAGATACAAGGCAGAAGCCCGCCAAAGGCGAGCTTCAGGAAATGATCATGGATGCGAGATCAGGGGAGTTCGACAAAAATCTCGTCGCCTTCCCGCTTCACAGGAAAGACTTCCTGCTTCACGCGGGTTCCCAGAGGGGTCTTGCCTGTCACCACATCAAATTGCCAACCATGCCATGGGCAGGTCACGCAGGTTCCATCAAGAGGACCTTCCGCAAGTGGTCCGCCCTGGTGCGGGCAAATCCCATCAATCGCCTGATATTCTTCGCCGACCTGAAATATGGCAATCACACGCCCCTGATGCTCGATTTCCCGAGCTTTGGACGGACTGATTTCAGATACATTGGCAACACGGATCCATTCAGCCATGAATTTCTCAATCCCCTGAGTTGAAGTCGGGCAGACTTCCTTTTTTGAATGTTCTAACTCAAGTATAGCGTCAAGAACCAAAAACCCCAAGTCTTGATCTGCTAAAGTCGTTTTATTCCACCCCTTCAACCTTTTCGTTCGCTCCCTCTGGATTACATCAAAAGGATAAGATGTCACTCTCTATATAAGGAGCATCGTTTGGCTGAACATTCTATTCAAGACCCTGTTTACGATCTTGCTGTGGTGGGCGGAGGCATCGGCGGCCTCGCCCTTGCAGCCTTGGCTCAAAGGGCTGGGATGCGAACCATCCTGTGTGAAAGCCATACAAAACTCGGTGGTTGCGCTGGGTATTTCCAGCGCGAAAATTTCACGTTTGACTGCGGAGCCACGGCCTTGATGGGCCTTCAACCGGGCGAGCCGATCCGCGAACTTCTGAACCGGATTGGCATGAATTTTGAGGCAGTAAAAACTCCGGAATATCGAATGTGCCTGCCCGATGGCGACCTCACCATGACCGACAAGCCCGGCGAATGGGAAAGAATCATCCGCCAAAAGTTTCCGCATCTTGGTGAAAATGCCGCACGATTTTGGAGAATCCAGGAAAAGATTGGCAAAGCTCTTTTTAAAGCCAGCAGCAATCTGCCCAGATCGCCGCTCCACTCCGTCAGCGATATTTTTCACAACCTCAGAATTTTAGGAGTCTTCGGAACACTTTGTACCACCACCACAGCCATCACCGTGAAAGACCTGATGCGGGTTTTAGGCCTTCATAACGATCGCGAATTTGTTGCCATTGTCGCGATGCTTTTACAGGACACAGCTCAGGCTGGCCCTGAAACCGTTCCGCTGGCGAATGCGGCCGCCTGCCTGCAAGCCTACAGATTCGGACTTTCACGCCCCAAGGGTTCCATGAAAGCGTTGGCTGAAGGGATTGGAGAAGGGTTTTCAGGATGGGGTGGCGATCTCAGGACAGCCACTTTGGTCGACTCTGTTCGGCCGACGGACAAGGGCAGCGGATTTATCGTTAAAACACGTCGTGGACAACACTTCCAGGCAAGTCAGGTGGCCATGAATTTGCCTCTGGATTTGGCTGCCCGATTGCTCGACCGCGATCTTCTTAAAACCAGTCTTGGGAAGAAAGAAGGGCGATCTCGGGCTCAGTGGAGTGCATTCACCACTTATGCGGCGATTGAAGCCAGCCACCTGTCGGATCATAAGTCTCTGTTTCATCATGTTTTGCAGGATTATGACAAGCCGATTCACGATGGTAACAATGTCTTGATTTCGCTTTCGCCAGAAGGCGATGAGGGATATTGCCCTAAAGACTTGCGAGTGGCCACCATGAGCACGCATGTCAGGCCCGAGGAATGGTCAGGGCTTGAATCCGAATCTTACCAGATTCAAAAAACCGAATATGCGAATCGGATGAAAGCCGCTCTGGAGCGAGCGTTTCCGGGTGTGGAAGGAAGCATCCGTCACATTGAATTCGCTAGTCCAAAGAGTTTTGCACGATACACAAGGCGGACCCTGGGTCGAGTGGGTGGCCCTCCGGTGAGTCGATCAAGGTCGAACTTGATGGGGGTTGATTCTGGAGTGCTTGGAAAGGGACTTTGGGTGGTGGGCGATTCGGTCTTTCCAGGTCAGGGAACGATGGCCGTTGTGATGTGTGCCATGCGGGTTCTGGAACGAATCACCGGGAAAAGCTGGTATGATGATTTGGGTACAAGGCTGGAATCAGAAAAAAAATGACACCGAACAAGGATTGATCCTGAACCATGAGCTTGCCTGAAACCGAAAAACTAGACGTTTTGGTTGTGGCTCCACATCCGGACGATGCGGAACTTGGGCTGGCGGGGACCATCCTTTCGATGGTTGCCGAAGGTCGACGGG
>CAMBZY010000268.1 GCA_945872325.1 Candidatus Kuenenia stuttgartensis
ACTTCCATCCGAATGGACTGTCGATTTTGTTCGGCTCCAGCCACCTCGATCCAGCTCTGAAAAACGGCAAGCCAGACGCAGCCAAAAAGAACGGTCCTGCTTACAGCCGCAGCGATCGCTACCGCTGGGATTTCGATCCATATATGGACATTTTTATCACCAATCCTGACGGCACCGGCATGGCCCAGCTCACAGATACTCCGGGCTACGACGCTGAGGGGAGCTATTCGCCGGACGGCAAGCATATTATTTTCACATCGTTCCGCGATGGCGATGCCGAGATTTATATCATGGATTCTGATGGTTCCCACCCGCGCCGGATTACCCGGAAAAAAGGCTATGATGGTGGCCCTTTCTTCTCTCCTGATGGCAAGAAAATCATTTATCGCAGCGACAGGGCCGGTAACGACCTGTTGCAACTCTATATCAATAATGTTGAAGGAACTGCTGAAAAGCAATTGACGAAGAACGAGGCCGTCAACTGGGGTCCCTGGTTCCTTCCAGACAGCCGCCACATCGTTTATTCTACATCGATTCATGGGCATGCCAATTATGAAGTCTATTTAATGGACATTGAAACTGGCAAGCAGGAGCGGATCACTTACGCCGATGGTTTTGATGGTCTACCCGTGATCAGCCCTGATGGGAAGCAGATGATGTGGACAAGCAAGGGCCGAAACAAGGCCAATACGAGCCAGCTTTACATCGCCGATTTTATTGCCGATATTAAGCCAGAAACACCGGCGGCCAAAGTGGCCAAGCCGTAAAACCTGAGTCTGAAGTTGCAATTGCGTAATTGCAACTGTCACTTTTCAAAGTACTGAACCAGAATCGAGAATTCGATGCATTCCAAGCCCGTTATCAGTCACACACTCGGTATGGCCGACCATCTCCTGACCTCCTATGTTGCTGATCTCAGCGATTCAGAGATTTTACTGGAACCAATTGAAGGCATGAATCATATTGCCTGGCAAATCGGCCACCTGATTTCCTCTGAGCGGATGTTTGCGGAACTCGTCAAGCCCGGCGCATCCCCTGCCCTGCCCGAGGGTTTTGACGATCTCCACTCACGCACCGACACCCGTGGAACATCTCCTGAACAGTTTCATGCCAAAGAGACTTACATGGCTTTATACAAAGCCCAGCGAGATGCTACAAATGCAATTCTCGAAGCCATAACAGATGAAGAACTGGCCGCCTCAACAGACGAAAAGTTCGCTGCCTATGCGCCTAATGTGGCAGCACTGTTAAACATGATCGGATTGCATTATATGATGCACCTTGGTCAGTTCGTGGCTGTTCGACGCTTCACCAAGAAGCCGATTGCTGTCTGACCAGATATCGATCGAATTGTATTAGAAAAAGAAATGCCGATGGCTCGTTTATTCTGGCCTCGTCATTTCTTTTTGATTTTGTCAGGCAATCATCTCATTCCCTTCTGAAGGCACTGCGTATCATGGCGGATCGCTTTATTCGAGTTCAGGGCGTTCGGGTTCACAACCTTAAAAATGTGAGTGTGGATCTACCGATCGGTCAACTGATTGCAATCACAGGAGTGAGCGGTTCTGGCAAGAGTTCTCTGGCGTTCGACACGCTTTATGCGGAGGGACAGAGGCGATACCTCGAAACATTTACAGCCTATACACGCCAATTTCTGGAGCGTCTGGAAAAGCCTGACGCCGATCGAATTGACGGAATTCCTGCCTCAGTGGCCGTCGCCCAGCAGGCTCCCAAGCGGTCGAGCCGGTCCACGGTGGGCAGCATGACGGAAATCGACGATCACCTGGCCGTGCTTTTTGCCCGTCTCGGCTCGGTGTTTTGTCAGGGATGTGGCGAGAAAATTGAGCCTTCATCGGTTGGTGCTGTTTCTAAAACACTTGCAGCCATGGCCGATCGAACTCGTTATCAGATTGCATTTCCGATGGAAATTGTCGCAGGCACGGATCGCAATTTATTAGCAGATAGTCTGCGAGAAAGCGGCTTTTTGCGAGTGAGGATCGACAACGAGACTCACATGATCGAATCAGGCCCAATCCCGGGTAAATCCACCGGCATGATGGACGTCATTGTCGACCGACTTGTAAGTGGCACAGAAACTGAAGAAAGGCGTGAAGATTCCATTCGGACTGCATTTGAACGTGGTTATGGCCGGTGCCGGATCCTGACGGACGACCGCTCTTTGACATTCCATCGCGACTGGATCTGCCCGACCTGTGGTATTGAACATGCAGAGCCTGAACCAAGCCTTTTCCGGCCCAATAGCCCGCGCGGAGCATGCGATTCCTGCGAAGGTTTTGGGCGAGTGATTGACATTGATTACGATCGCATTATTCCCGACCACCAGAAATCGCTCAGAGAAGGTGCCATCGCACCCTTTCAAATGCCTGCTTATAAAGAGATGCAGGATGGCCTTGAAAAGCATGGGCCCAAGCTGGGCCTAAGGCTCGATGTACCATGGGCGGAATTAACCAGCGACGAAAAGAAGCTGGTCATCGACGGAAAAAAATCGAAGGGTATGCATGGAATTAAAGATTTATTTGAATGGCTTGAAAAGAAAACTTACAAGATGCATATTCGCGTATTCTTGTCGCGATGGAGATCTTACAGGACCTGTGACGCGTGTCAGGGACGTCGATTGAAACCGGTCTCACTGGCGGTGAAACTCGAAGGTCAAAATATATCTCAGCTCTCTGAAATTCCATTAGAGAGTTTGAAATTATGGCTGGATCAAGTCGAGATGAATCATGCAGGCCACCCTGCTGTTGTCCGCGTAGTCAAGCCGATGACCGCTCGTCTGAATTATTTGATCGACGTGGGACTTGGTTACTTAACGCTTTCAAGGGCGGCCCGGACACTCTCAGGCGGAGAGGCCCAGCGAGTGGGGCTGACAACAGCGCTTGGATCAGGTCTGGTGAACATGCTTTATGTGCTGGATGAACCCACGGCGGGCCTGCATTCAGCCGATGTCGGTAAACTGTTGCATTTGGTGCAAGCCCTGCGGGATCGAGGGAATACCGTGGTTGCTGTGGAGCACGACGCAGATTTGATTCGTGCTTCGGATTATCTTGTGGATCTTGGCCCGGGGGCAGGCGAAAACGGTGGACAGATTCTGTTTGCAGGTGCAACGGCTTCTGCCTCTGTAGAACTAGCGCCTGAATCGGTGACGATTGCATCATTAATGGAATCAAAGAAAAAGCGAAAGGCTGTAAAGCCGTCCGTCAAGCGACCGATGGACAAGGGCTGGATTGAGATCAAAGGCTGCCGGGGGAATCATTTAAAGTCGATTGACATTAAAGTTCCAATCGGCGCATTGACCGTGATTGCAGGGGTGAGCGGGTCGGGCAAGACCACATTCATGTCAGGTACTTTTGCCCCGGCTTTATGTCAGGAACTTGGGCAGGAAGCGGATCGGCCGGAGCCTTTTGAGAAATTAACCATCACCGGCGAAATGCCTGGCGAGGCGATTTTAGTGGATGGTTCTGCCATTGGCCGATCGAGCCGATCGAATCCTGCCACGTTTTTAAAGATTCTCGATGAGATCCGCAAAGTCTTTGCCGAGATGCCGGAAGCCAAAACCAAAAAATTCACGGCCAGCAGATTCAGCTTTAATAATGCAGAGGGCCGATGTTCCACCTGCGAAGGCAATGGATATCAAACCATTGAAATGCAATTTCTAGCCGATGTGATGATCCGCTGCCCTGATTGCAAAGGCGCAAGATATAAGCCTGAAGTGCTTGCCATTACATATCGCGGCAAGTCGATTGCCGATGTTCTGGAAATGACTGGCCGCGAGGCATGGAGCTTTTTCCGGACCAAAACCAAGGTGCAAACCAAGCTCCGCTGGCTGATGGATGTCGGGCTTGATTATCTGCGGCTAGGGCAGTCAACATCGACACTTTCGGGCGGAGAGGCCCAGCGATTGAAACTGGCGGCGCATCTGGCCACCACGGGCGAGGCTGTTCCGGGCGGTTCCAAGGCGGGCAAGGTGATTTTTCTGGATGAGCCGACCACTGGTCTGCACAGCGCGGATGTGCTGACTTTGAGGCGAGCTTTGGATGGGCTGGTGGATCGAGGCCACACGCTGGTGATTGTCGAGCATGACCTGGATTTGATCCGTCAGGCCGACTGGGTGATCGAACTGGGGCCGGGGGCAGGCCACCACGGCGGAGAAGTGGTTTTTATGGGGCGCCCGGAAGACCTCAAAGGCCAGGCATCGCCTACCGGCCGAATCCTCTGATCTGATCGATCCAGATGCAATGCAGCATGGATTTATTTGGGAGTCCCAAGTCTTAATCACGCGAGATTGTTGACAGCAAAAAAAACACCGACCCCGCCTTGTCATGAAGACGGGGGCCGGGCGGTGCAAGACAAGATTTCGAGACCGGGTCGAAATCCGCCATTTTTTGGATGAAATCAGGCCATCCGTGCCTTGCGGCGGCGGGCAACGGCAGCCATCACGCCGGTGGCGATTGCGGCCAGGGCATAGGTGGATGGCTCGGGAACGGAGACGGGCTGGAAGGCGATGAATGCTGGAGCTACACCCGTGCTCCAGGAGGTCAGGAAGATGCCCGACGAATTATACTTGCTGATGGTGTTGTTGCCGTTATTCGCAGCGTAGAGGTTGCCCGATATATCGAAGGCCAGGCCCTTTGGGTTGTTCAGATTATTCATGATTTGGCTGAGAAATCCACCCGACGAATTGAACTTGCTGATGGTGTTGTCACCGTAATTCGCGGCGTAGAGGTTGCCCGAGATATCGAACGCCAGGCCGGTTGGCGAGTTCACGTCCGGCACGCCGAGATTGCTGACGTATCCACCCGACGAATTGAACTTGCTGATAGTGCTGTCGCCGTAATTCGCGGCGTAGAGGTTGCCCGAGGCGAACGCCAGGCCCTGTGGGCTGTTCAGATTCAAGTTGATAACGCTGTCGTATGTACCCGACGAATTGTACTTATTGATTCTGCTGTCACTGTTATTCGCAGCGTAGAGGTTGCCCGAGGAATCGAACGCCAGCCCGATTGGGCCGTTCAGAAACGTGCTGATATTGCTGTCGTATCCACCCGACGAATTGAACTTGCTGATGGTGTTGCCGCCGTAATTCGCGGCGTAGAGGTTGCCCGAGGAATCGAACACCAGGCCCTGTGGATTGTTCAGATTCG
>CAMBZY010000269.1 GCA_945872325.1 Candidatus Kuenenia stuttgartensis
GAACGCACGAAGTTCGAGCGGATGGGTGTTTTCACCTATTCCGACGAGCCGGGAACTCCGGCATTCCTACTCCCAAACCGTGTCGAAGACTCACTTAAAGAAGATCGTCGCCAGCGACTGATGGCCGCTCAGGAACCGATCGCCGAGGCCGCCAACCGCCGCCTTGTGGGCCAGACACTCGATGTGTTGATCGACAGCCCGAATCCGGAGGCAAAAAAGTCTTCCAAGTCCTGGCTGGGCCGGTCTTTTGCTGATGCGCCCGATGTGGACGGAATTGTGATCGTGCATGGCAAAAACCTGCTCCCCGGCGACCTGGTCCCCTGCATCATTGAATCGACCGACGGATACGACCTTGTCGCAACAGCCCTGACGGAGCCTGACAGGCCAGAACCTACCCCTCGCAAGCCACGTAAACGGCCTGGTGGAGGTCGGGGCGATGGCAGCAAGCCAAGCCTCCCAATAATTGGCTGATCCGATCAAAGCTCAGCGTATGATATTTCATGGAACGTCATCAGACATTGGTGGAACCACGCATGGCCCCAGCAACTCGAGAGCCAATCTGGACAATTCCAAACATCCTGAGCCTGGGCCGCCTTGTCTCCACAGGCTTTATCCTCTGGGCGATCGACACAGCCCGCTGGGATACGGCCCTGGCGATTTTTATTCTGGCTGCAATCTCCGACTGGTGTGATGGTTACATCGCTCGCCGATTCAATCAGGCTACCGTCCTGGGGCGTCAGTTAGACCCCTTGGTAGACAAAATCACGGTCATTGCCGTGCTGATTCATCTCGCCGCTTTGGCTGGAAGTGGAGTTAAGCCGTGGATGGTCAGCGTGATTCTGACCAGAGAACTACTCATACAAGCCCTTCGCAGTCACCTTGAATCCGCCAGTGTCGGGTTTGGAGCAAAAATGGCCGGCAAGTTGAAAATGGCCGTTCAGTGCTTCGCCATCATCGCCATTCTCTGGGTTTTCCGCTCAGGTGGGCCGGATCAGAACGGTGTAATGACGACAGTTCGCGACGTCCTCATCTGGGCCTCACTTGCCTTAACCATTTACAGTGGAGGAGCTTATCTAGCTCGCGCCAAATCCATTTTTGAGAATATCGATAAAGGAGCTTCTGCGTGACCACTCTGGATTGGCTAGAATCGCTCGTTCTGGGTGTGATACAAGGCCTTACAGAATTCCTGCCCATCTCCAGCGACGGTCACCTGGCCTTGGGACAAGCCCTTTTCGAATCCATCCGTGGCGAAAAACGGGTCGGATCCGACAAGCTCCTGCTCGACATCATTTTGCACCTCGGCACACTGCTGGCTGTCCTAATCTATTACAGAGACTGGTTTAGACCTTTATTCCGATCCGATTCATCGCCAAAACCTGTTCACGAATCCACTGGCCCAATTCCGTCAGAGTATGTGCCGCAGACACGTCGCGAATTCATCCAGATTTTCGTTCTGGCCATCATCGCTACACTCCCAACGGCCGTGATCGGGCTCGGCTTGAAAAAGATTTTTGAAGCAGCCCACGACTCCCTAACCGCTGCTGCTATTGGCTTTTGGGTGACAGCTGTAATTCTTTGGGGCAGCCAGAGACTCTCAGGCGGCACCAAAACGCGGCTGACGATGACTTGGAAAGACGCATTCCTAATCGGACTGGCGCAGGCCTTTGCCCCCCTTCCAGGCGTCAGCCGAAGCGGCCTTACAGTGGCTGCGGCTTTGGCATGTGGCCTGAATCGATCCTGGGCGGCGATTTTTTCCTTATGGATGTCGATTCCCGCCATCTCAGGCGCTTTAATCATGGAGATCAAAGATTTGATCGAGAGCCCCTCATCAGACACCCGTCTGATCAAAATGGGGCTGCTCGGATCCATCGTAGCTGGCCTTGTCGGCTATGGGGCGATTGTCTGGCTGGTGCGGATCGTGAAATCCCGACGATTGAATCTTTTCTCTTGGTATCTGGTCGCACTTGGTGCGATCGTACTGGTGTGGAGTCTGGCAGGCCGTTAATTTCTGAAGGATCGACTCGAAAATGAAAAATCTCTGGATTGGAACCCCGGCAAGCCTCAACCGTAAGTGGAGAGAGCTCAGCCAGGAACGTTCCTGCGTCTGGTTCGGCGACAATCTTTCCAGCTCAAAGAACTCCGGAACCGCTTATCCGCAGATGACTTGGAAGTGGTCGAGCTTTTGCCTGAAAATCCTTAGGGATGCTTACGGCGATATTGGGCGATTGCTGGAACGAGATGAAATAGACTCTGTGATCCGTACTGCCCTTCGCGACCCACGCTGCTCTGGAAGATCCGAATTCCAAAATATGGCGAATCGGCCGGGTTCTGTCGCCATGCTCGCCAGGAAGCTGCGCGACACGGCATCGCAAGTCCATGCCACCGAAGAGTCCAAAGAGTTTTTCGACGACAAGGCCTTAGACCTCTTACGCGCTGTTTACCAAGAGAAATTGGCCGAGTCGAAAGCGATCGACGCCCCTGGTCTGTTCCTCAAATTCATGGATTCCTTTGGCACGCCGGAACTAACCCAGGCTTTGTCCAACTGGCACCGAGAGCTGACAGAGCAGCTTGGCGACGATTATTCACTCGCCGTCCCACGGGCCGACCTCCTTACGGAAGAGGACGAAAAGCTCACCAAAGCCATAGCCTACCTCATCTTGGACGGATTCAAGTCCTACGATTTTGGGGTGGCATTCTGGCCCGACGATTTGACAGAACGCTACCTGGAAGCAGTGGAAGATTGGGTGGCCATGGGATTTGTACCAAATCCGCTCCCAAGTCCGACAGACACAATCGAAAGCTATTTTCTGCAAGATCATCCGGATCGCATCCCAGAGGTTCCTAGTAATCTGCAATTTGTGAAGGCCAAGGACATTCGGACAGAACTTCAGTCTGTCACAGATTATGTCTCAAAACTGGTCGAAGGATTTGGGGCGGAATCGATCCTGATTCACACGCCCCAGCAAGGTCTTTATGTCGATCAACTTCGCGAATCGCTGGCCAGGGCCGGGATTGGCGTTTCTGGAATTTTCGTACCACTGATTGAGCGTCCGCTTGTCAGAACTGTTCTGGATGTGGCTGCAGCGATGGAGAACGACTGGCCCACAGAATCGCTCGCAGACCTGCTCAGGCATCCTCATTTTCAAGGCGATTCGCTGGCGTTGGCAGATTCCACACACAACCTGGAGAGGTTGGCGCAGGATGTGGAGCGACTCGGCAATATCAATGGTCTGGCAACGATTCTCCAACTCATGCTGACCAGACACGGAGAACGCCAGAAACTGCGACGGGAAAAGCCAGAACCGACATACACGCTCTACGCTTCAAGCCTCTTGAACCAGCTTGCAGAAATTACTGCAAAGCCACTAAAAGCAAGAACATGGAACCAGTCTGTTGAGCATTTGAAATCCCTCGTAAGCCTGCTTTTCAAGCCAGTCTTTGGTGAAGACGATTCGATTCAGGAGTTCTGGAAGTCGCTCGAAAACTCGGTCGGTGCCGCAATTCCAAACGACTCATCCCCATGGCTTTGGGGATCGTTTCACAGGGAAGCTCACATGCGGGCTGAACTGAAAATTGTGGCCAGAGTTGAAACCCTCGAACCGAAAGTCAGGCTCACCTCAGGTTCCCAATTAAAAACGGATGACGCTCAGCACCTTGTTCTGACAGGCATGACGGAAGGGCATTTCCCAAGCAAAGCAAAGATTCGTAAGGCTTTACAAAAGAATAAAGAAGACGGGTTGCAAACGATCGAAGCCAGCGAAAGACGCAACTATAGAAGCGTTGTCGGCGCCGGCAGCGAAAGCCTCTGGATCAGCCACTATCAGCGCGATCTTCGCGGAGTGGACACGGAACCGTGCGGCTTTTTGCGAGATCAGAAATGGACCAGCCCTGAACCCTCGACTGTCTCTATCCTTAGTATGAACAAGGTCTTATCAGATCAAGTCAAACGCAGTATCGGCGTTTCCGCAAATCGACAGGGCCGAGAATCAGGTCCATTTCAAGGAACAATTCAAAACCCGGCCATTTTGGAATCGCTATTACAGAAATTCGGGCCAGGCTATACCTTCAGCCCGACATCGCTCGAATCTGCGTCGCTCTGCCCCTTCCAGTTTTTCGGAAAATACGTCCTCGGCCTGGCTGAAGATGACACGGATGATGATTTAAGCACAGACTTTATGGCCGAGGGTGAGGCCATTCACTCGATCCTCGAAGAGCTTCACAAAGTCCATCGCCAACCTCATGAATTATTGCTGGACGAGCCTGAATTCGAGTCAAAAATTCATCGACTGATTGAGTCCAAACACTCTTGTCCGCCAGACCTTATAGATTCAGCATTCGGTAGGGCCCGTTGGGAAGTGGAGCATCGGCGGATTGAACACCGACTGGCCGCTTACACAAGTCAGGTCGCTAAAGACCTGAGCCCCCCTTCCTCAAATGCCAGAGGCAACGGCAGAATCAACGCCAGCACGGAATTCTCAGACGACCTGACCGTTCTGCACTGCGAGATTCGCGCCGGCGGATCCACTCAAGTACTTAAGCCTTTGGAACTTGAAGAGCCTCAAACCGGGATGAGCTTTCGAGTTGGCGGACGGATCGACAGGATCGATGGCGAAGTGGTTGGCCCTGTCGCCAGAGTTCGACTGATCGACTATAAGGCAGGTAACCCAATTCCTGAAAAGAAGATACGCAAGAAACTACACCTCCAGCTGCCGCTTTACGCGATCATGGTGCATGGGCGTAGTATTGGAAATTCGACATACGAGGTAGTCGACATTGGGTTCTGGTACCTGAAGCGATCCAAAGGTGGCTACAGCTCAATTCGGGCATGGCTTTTCGATAAAGATCCGCTCAACCTGGACATCCTGAAAAACGAATATCTGCCCTTCATTCAAACCTTGGTCGGGCGGATCAGGGCTGGTCATTTCCCTGTAAAACCACGTGAATTCGGGTGCGAAAAAACGTGCGCGATCAGCGAGGTCTGCCGGATTCGAGAAATCCACAACTTCCGCGACCGTAGCACCTTGGTTCAGATCAACTCCTGACCCTGTTTCACCTGCCCTGAACATATTTATTGAGGAGAATTTTGCAATGGCCTGTCCATTGGACCAAGAGCAACGAATCGCAGTTGAAACAGAGGGCGTGAGCC
>CAMBZY010000270.1 GCA_945872325.1 Candidatus Kuenenia stuttgartensis
AGAACCAAGAGATTTTGAAATCAGCCGCGGCGAACACGCAATCTCTGATTAAACGCCACCGCCAGCACCACCACAAGGCCCAGAATCAAGCCTTCAATCTGAGTGCTGTCAATCCCCTTGAAGGCAAACGTGCGCCAGCCAGGATTAAGCCAGGGCGCGTCGGAAATGAGTCTGATCCACGGCAGGCTGACTTCGAATTCGCGAACCACCTGACCAGTGCCTTTGATGATGATCTGAATCAAACCAAGGCCGAGAACCGTTCCCCTGATCGACCCGACTCCACCGGCAAGGCTGCATCCACCCACCACAGCAGCCGTAATGGCCCAGAGCTCGTAGCCAACTCCAAGCGTGCTCTGGCCCTGACCGCTTTTGCCTGTGAACATGACACCGCCCAAGGCGGCCAGCATGGCAGAAGTTCCGTAAGCGAATGCCCTTAGGCGACGAATGCGGACTCCGCTGAGCCGGGCTGCCGTTTCGTTCCCACCCATCGCAAAAAGATGCCTGCCGATGACCGTTAAACCAAGTATAGCGCTGAAGATAACCGCTACAATGGCAAACACGACCACCGAATTCTGCCACTCTTTGCCAAGCCAGCGGAAGCTGTTGAACGAGACATTGATCGAGCGGTTTTCAGCCAGAAGCGTGGAAATACTTCGCAGGCCAGCCATGCTTGCCAAAGTGGTGATGAACGGTGGAAGTCCAATTCTGTCTATCACTTGCGCATGAATGATGCCGATTATCAAACCAGCCAGCATGGTCAGCACAATCGCGATAAAAACCGTGATGGCACCGGGTGGATTAGAGGCATCCACAGAAGCACCCGGCAACCAGCTTGTGACCAGTTTTGCAGACAACACGGATGCGAATGCTGCGACGGAACCGATCGATAAGTCGATACCACCGCTGATGATAACAACGGCAGCGCCGATGGCCAGAACGCCGTAGAGCGCAATCTGATGATAGAGTGTTTGCCGGCTGTATCGACTGAAGAAAGCCAGAGAGCTATCCAGATAGGCGATCATTCCAAGCGACAGCAGAATGGCGATAAAAAGGCCTGTTTCAGGGGCCCTCAGAATCGCCTTGCCAGCCTGCAAGATTTTACTGCCAGTTGATTTATCGCTTGTGCTCGCTGCGTTCATGTGGATTTCAGGCCTTTGGATGCAAGCCAAGCCTTCATTTCTTCAATGCTGATCACATTGTCGCCCTTCACAGGACTTGCTTTGGAAGGAACCACAATCCTAACACCAGTGTCGCGCACCTTGCCATCCGGGAGAACCTCTGCAACAGCCTTATCATCTTTGTTAATCAGGGCTTTAAGCAGCTTCACGCCTTGAAAACCCATGTCGTATGGGTTCTGGCAGACAGTCGCATCAATGTTCTGCTTTTCGAGGTGCCCGACAGCCAGTTCGTCGAGGTCGAATGTGACCACACTGACTTTCTTGCGAATCTCGGCCGTCCGGCTCACTTCTTCCGCAATCCGAGGTGCGTTATAGCTCCACAAGCCGACCAGTACACCTAGATCACCATACTTCGAAAGTGCTGTTTGGACATTGACTTGCGCTTTGTTCTTATCGGTCTGGTCTTCAAAGATTTCCACTTGGGTAAACTTTGGGCCAGCTCCAGCAAAAAATCCGTCACGACGTTCGCGGGCGTTTGCGGCCGCAGCGGTTCCGACAAACACAGCCGTTTTGCCACCAGCAGGACGGATCGCAGCAGCTGCCTTACCGGCGGCTTCACCAGCCTTGACGTTAAATGTGCCGATGTAGGCACGGCGGGCGTCGATGTTGTTTGGAGCGATATCCGAGTCCACGGTGATCACGACTTTGCCAGCCTCTTTCAAGCGACGAAGGGCATCGGCAATGCCTGGCGATTCGGCTTCGAAAACAGAGACAGCCACACCGGCAACATCCTCCAGGCTCAAGGCATCTTCCAGAAGGCGGATTTGTCCCTGGCTCTGACTCTCATTGCGGCGCATCTCGGCCGTCACGCCCAGCTCGGTGGCGGCATCCTGCATGCCCTTTTCCATGGCGTTCCACCAGTCGGCGTTGGAATTCGTCACGAAAATGATCCGCATTTTGCCACCCTTGGCAGGGGTGCTGCTAGCCGCAGATGGGCTGCCGGATGGTGCAGGGGCAGCCTTGTCACCGCCACCTCCGCATCCAGCCAGAGTTATAGCGGAAGTGATCAGACCAAGTGTCGCGATGCCAAAGTGTCGTCTTTGCACGGTCGTGGACCCTCACAAATTTAGGGACTTGATGGGGGATTGCCCTTGGGAACTGACGTCCGACTTTTTGAGCGTGTCAGCGGGGCATCAGATTTATGCGGAGTAGTATGCCAAATCATAACGGATGAAACTTGCCATTGCGAGAACCATCCTGACAGGTATTCTGTGGAATCTGACTTGATCTTTATCAGAAAGCCACGAACGATTAGATGACGGCATCAGAATCAAGCGTAAAAAAGGAAGCTGGCACGACGATGATTGAATGGATGGATCGCGTTTACGGGCCTGTAAAAATCAGCAATCCGAAAGTGGAAGCCCTGATCCATACACCGACGATGAAACGGCTGGGCGGTGTGAAACAGTCGGGGCCATCGGCCTTGGTTTTCCCGTTCAAAACCGTGAGCAGGCTTGAGCACAGCCTTGGCGTTTATATTCTACTGCAACGACTTGGGGCGGATTTGAAGGAATGTGTGGCCGGACTGCTACACGACATTTCCCACACCGCTTTTTCCCATGCGATTGATTTTCTGATCACATCCGAAGAGCAGAATCATCACGAGCACCTGAAAGCGGAATTCCTTCACAGGCCCGACCTTGTGAACGCCCTTTCGGACCTCGGCTTTATACCGGCCGACTTTGAAGATGATTCTGTCTATCCGCTTTTGGAGCAACCACTTCCAAGCCTGTGTGCCGATCGGGTCGATTACTTCCTGCGCGATGGAATTGCCTGCGGAGAGATCGGCCAGCCGTTCGTCAATGCCTTCCTCAGACAGCTTGTGGTCGTGGACGGAAAAATTGCGATGGCAGACCTGGGACTGGCTCGAACTGCGGTCGACCTGTTTGCCCGGATGAATGCCCACTGGTGGGCCAGCGATTCGGAAGCCTTTATCTACAATCGGTTTGCAGACGTTCTCCGCCGGGCCATGGAATCAGGCGTGATTGGTCATGCCGATCTGTTAACGTCTGACGATGAAGTGATTGACCGGATTGAAGCGACGGGCGATCCTGCGTTGAGGCAATCCCTGCAAGCGATTCGCAGCTTCTGCCCGTCGGATCTGGGTGGATTTGTGCCTAACGTCATTCCAAAACACAGGTGGATCGACCCGCCTGTCTGGAATCACGGAAAGGTTCAGCCGTTTTCTGAGTGGAACTAAAAAAAGGGCGGATTAAAGCCGCCCTAAATGATTTGATATATTGATCTTGCAATGCAGATCAGGCCACTTTGGCAGCGATCAGCTTGTCGATTGATTCCAGAGTATCCAGGTGGTCGGCGCTGGCTTCGTGGGCTTCGAGGGTGATTCCAAACTGGTTTTCCAGAAAAACGACCAGTTTGAGGGTGCCAATCGAGTCGAGAATTCCGCCCGTGATCAGGGGTGTATCTGATGTGAGATTCTCGGGATCTTCACCTGGCAGAAAGTTATCCAGCACAAAGGCTTTCACGTCGGTCACGATGGTGCTCATGAATCAAGACTCCAGTACGAATTCTTCAGGAAACGGGGAATTGGAAAGAGGCTGTCTGGCGAGCGTTGACGACCACCTTTCGGCCTGAATTTGGCCGAATGTGCGGTTGATAGATCGAAGGCTCCATGTTTGAGCCAATGATTCGACCCTCCATGGACTCCGGCACGGGCAGATTCAGCCATCTAAGAATGGTTGGGGCGATGTCTTGAATCTGGTCTCTGGTGGTCCGGCCAGGATCGAGCCCCTGAGCCTTCATGGCCACGATTCCATCGTTATAATGCGTTCCAGGCTGATTGGAGTCTGTGCGGAACAGTCGAACCTTTTCTTTGTGATTCCAATGTGCGACAGGCTCAAATCCATCGGTCGGAATCGCGATGATGTCTGGCCAGCCTGTAGAGACTGGATCGATGCCCCAGCGAGTGGCCACTGGAATCACGTCGCTAAAGACCGATTCACCACTTTCAGGCTCGGCGATCAAGCGAAAGATTTCTGCGACTTCGTGAGTGGCACGTTCAGCTCGACCTTCGTGGCGACGAGCTTTATCCGTGAGGTAAATCAAGCCTGAGTGCTGGCCAAACGGAGCGAAGGCCAGTGACGACGACCAGTCGCATGAATGACGCGAATCCATTGGTCGGGCCTTTGCATAACCTTTCAGGGCAGGGGAGTTGCGATCTGCGATGGTGCGCAGAATGGTTTGTGAGCGGTGGATCATCGAACCGCTCAAACTTTGGCGTCGTTGAATCCCATGGATCCGGAGGATTCCATTCACGTTGACAAGGCTTCGACAAGGGCCAAAGCCATGGTCGGAGACGATCATTAAAGCCGCGTTCTGCTTGTCAGCCAACTCAGCAAGTCGGCCAACGGCTGTGTCGAGTGAGCGTAAGGTATCGCGAACCAGTGGGACCCATTCAGGACGTGCCTCGGTGGACGATTGATCGACATCAAGCTCAGGCCACATATGATGTTGAAGGCCGTCCAGATCTTGAAAATGGACATGAAGCAACGACCATTCCCGCTGATTTCCAGCCCAATCAGCCACATTTACCAACGCTGCATGATGTAACTGATGGCGGTTGGTGACATTGACAGCCTCCTCTTGAGACTTGGGCCGTCGATTCCAGAGGCTGTGCTGCGACCATCCAGCAGCAAGTTTTTTTGGAATCATCGTTTCCGACTCAATGGCCGACTTTTTCAGAGGCATGTCGGCAGGTGAGATGATTTGAGTTCGATCGGCACTCATCCCATAGCTTAAAGGGGCATGAATACTGATCACCGAATGCCCGGCCTGGCCGAGAATCTGCCAGAGGTGAGGAGCCTGAATTCGGTTGCAATCCGTTTGACTGATATACTTTCCGTTTGATTGAACAAATTCCGGATCATACACACCATGATGCGGAGTGCTTCGGCCCGTCATCATGCTTGCCCATG
>CAMBZY010000271.1 GCA_945872325.1 Candidatus Kuenenia stuttgartensis
GAAAGGATCTGAACCTCGACGGCCTGACCTGTCTTCACAATGTCAGAAATCCGGCGGACCCGATTCGGTGAAAGTTCGCTGACGTGCAGCAAGCCTTCAACACCATCGGTGAGCTCGACAAACGCCCCAAACTCCGTAATCCGGGTCACCTTGCCATTCACAATCGTTCCGATTTTGAATTCGTCGGCGATCTTTTCCCAAGGTGATTTCACAAGCTGCTTCAGGCCAAGGCTGATCCGCTTCTTGTCTGGATCGATCTTCAAGACCTTCACGGAAACGTGATCGCCCAGCTTCACAATGTCTTCAACCTTTTGAACACGGCTCCAGGAAAGGTCACCGATGTGCAGCAAGCCGTCCACACCGCCTAGGTCGACGAACGCTCCAAAATCTCTGACGTTCCGCACAACACCTTCGCGGGTCTGACCTTCAGCCAGTTCTGCGAGCGTCTTTTCACGCATTTGCTCGCGTTCCTGCTCGAGGAAATCGCGACGGCTCACGACCAGATTCTTGATTCTGGCGTTCACCTCAGTCACCAGCACCTTGAACTTCTGGCCCAGATAGACAGATGTGTCTTCGACCCGGCCAAGTTCAATCTGGCTCACTGGAAGGAAGGCGCGAAGCTGGTTGATCATCACCTCAAGGCCGCCCTTGTTGGTTTTTTCGACCACAGCTTCCACCACCTGGCCCTTCTTGATGGTATCCCACGCGGCATTGATCGCAGCACCACGCAGGGAGACAATCAGAAGACCTTCGTTGACATCAAACCGTTCAATCGTGATTGGGATCTCGTCGCCAATCTGAATCTCTTTACCTTCAAACTGCTGGATCGGAATGCAGCCTTCTGACTTCCCACCCATCTCCAGGAAAACCCAGTCTTTAGTGATCTTTACGATCTTACCCATCTTGCCTTTTTGAACAGGCTTGGCCTCTTCATCGGGCTTTGACGGGTCGGAAGGGGCTGGTGCAACCACCTTGGGGCGAGGGGCGCCTTTGGGGGCTGGCAGAACCGCTTCGAGTGTCTTGGTGTCGAAAGCGTTGAGGAATTCGTTCATCTCGGCTTCAATGTCGTCGTCGAATTGCTTCTTCAACGGGCGATCTTTATCGACCACTTTGCGTAGAGATGCGGTTTTGGATTCCATCGCATCATCCAGAGCTTTGTCGATGGATTCCTGCGACCGAGGGGCCGGAGTGCTCTCGTCATCGGTCGGCTTGGAAGGGGCAGGAGCCACAGGAGGAGTGGTCAGGCTGGGAGTCGTGCTGGGCAGTTTCGAGAAGTCGGACATGGGCCGAGATCCTGTCATTGGCAAATAGAATACTCACGACCCGTGATGCGGCAGGCATATTTGACGAACCAACCGTCCAGGGACCGGACCAACCATTGTGCCTGATGAAACCGCCAATGGCTAGAGGCTTCTCCAATTTTAAAACTCGGGTTGAAGCAATTTTGACACACTGCGTCTTAACATCAACAGAGACGTTGAATCTTGGAAGCGGCTTAATCAGACTCTAGACTTTGCCATTTTAAGCATTAACATACAAACCATTGAGACCAACGTTGTGATTCACCTTACTCAGGGTTGCGAGTCACAGATTTTGCAGATCCTTGGTTGCAGACTTGATCAGGCGATAAACATTGGCACGCAAACGAAATTCCAACTCGAAGTCCAACGTCAAAGCACAAATATCCGTGCGATTGAGGCAAATTCGCCTCGAACTCTTTGGCGAACACGGTGGGCCTGAACTGGCTCGACGGCTCGATCTGCCCGCTCGCACGTGGTACAACTATGAAACCGGCGTCACCGTTCCCGCCGAAGTCATGCTCAACTTTATCGACCAAACCGGTATTTATCCCGCTTGGCTTCTGACCGGCGAAGGCGAAGTTTTTCGTGACGCGCCCCCAACCAGAATACGCTTGGATCTAGCTCCCCTGCAGATGATCCACTATGCTCTCGAATTGCTTGAACTTGAAAGCAAGGCTCGCGAACAAAACGACAAGCTCCTGAATCGTTCCGTGAAAATTGAGCACCACAATGACTTCATCAGCCTCCCATTGATTGGAATGGATGAGGTTCCCGGCTACGAATCCACACCTCTGGCTCAGAGGGACCAGTTCCTGGTTTACTCAAAGTGGGTCCCCTGCCCGACAAACAGCGTCTGCCTTCGAGTCAACTCCCATGCCATGTCCAACCTGATTCCAAACCAAAGTGTGGTTGTGGTGGACCTCAACCAGACCAATCCGCTCACACTCAATGGCAAAGTCGTCGTCGGTCTCGACCAGAAAAACCAAGCCATCATCCGCCGCCTGGAACACTCCGGAGATCACGTCATTCTCAGAGCCGAACGTTCCGGCCGAGAATTCCCGATGATTACCTACACTCTCAAAGAGTCTCAAAGCCGGATCATCGGAGAAGTGGTCGCCGTCAACAGCCCGATTGACGTCTGATTTTGGCCAGATAAACCGCTCCAACTGCCGCAGCCTGCTCACAATACTTCGATTCCAGGACTTCCACCTGACAATTAAGTCGCTGTCTCAAAAGCCGTGAATAAAGCGATTGACGCACCTTATCCCCGCCAATCATGATGCGAACACCGGCGTTTCCAGCAACCCAGGGGTGCTTACTCAAAGCATCCACATCGGCCCCGATCACGGCACTCGAAAGCCAGGCTGATCGCTGGCTTGCGTCAAGACTGCCCCTGACATCGGCAACTCGGGTCCAAAACGCAGCGCGAACCAGCCCCTGCTCCCAGACCGTTTTGGCCGCCAGATCTACCATCTCGTCGCTGTATTCAAGTTCGCCGGACTCCGTCACGCTTCTGCGCAGAAGGGTCGCTGACTTTAAAGCTGCAAAAAGTTCGCCAGCCAGCGTGGTATAACTTCCCAGGATCGAGCCTTGGGCATCCATCCCAATCATCTTGGTATGTGAACCAGGCCAGATCAGTACCCAGGGCTGACTCACGACCTCCGGCCGATCCTTCAGCAACATCTGCCAAAGCCCCCAGGCCTGAGTTTCCTCACCTCTCATAATGTCTTCAGCCAACGACTGTTCCAAGAGATTTGACTGATTCAGGTCAGGTCCGGTACGTAGCCCCGGAAAGATGCGTACAGGCTTTGGCCAGACCGACTCATCGAACCACTCCACCGCTGAATCTGCAACCTGATTCGCGCTGGCAGGCGCCGAAACATGCGGCACATTCATAAGACCTGCATCAGATCCCAACATGCCTGAGGCAACCACTTCCACCTGATCTGCAGAAATGGAATGGCGTTCTCTTAGTGTTTTCAAGCATTTCGCAACCGCATCCAGAACCGGTGATCGCTGATTCTGAACGGAATCCCGCACACCCACAGATTCGGCCACTGTGTCAATAATCTGATCGTCTTGAACCAGAGTCGCTCGCGTGTTTGTGGTTCCACCATCAAGCGCAATCCATAAATTCTGACGCATGTTCTGTGAGCCTGTCCGCTGGTTTGAGTGATCGCACGGGATTCGGTGATTGACAACATCTATCCTAATGACGACACACCCGACTGACAAACCCGAACCTGAAGAAGTATGATGAAAGAGCATCCGATAGTCAGTCCATCCACTGCCACCCGTCTCAAGATAGATAAACTCGAACCATCCACTCGCTGACCTGTCAAAGAAAATGCCACGACGCCCACGACTATCACTACCTGCCCTATTCATGGACGCCTCCGAAGGCTATGCCCTTTGGGACCTTCAAGGCCAGATGGTCGATCATAACCAGGCTCTCGCAAATTTCTGCCGCAGACCTGAACAGGTGGCAGACCAGATTGCCGATCTAGAGGAATTTATTGACCGCAGGAAACCTGATTTCGGGATCATCCCACCGGTCGCAAGTTTCCGGGGCGAAACCGTTGAAACGGTCATCAGGATTAAGTCCAATGCATCGTCACTCTACCAATTTCAATGCTGGCCTGTGACCGATTCGGAATCGAATGTGATTGCTGTCATGGGCCGCATCCAGCCTGCGAATCCCGAATCAAACACTTTACACGACGACCCAACGCAGTTGTGGGGAATCCGACTTCAAGAGGAGCTCACACGTCGCCGGCTCGCTCAAGAACCGATCGGCCTGGAAACCCTCTGTGGATTTGGTCCAGATCATGATCAACTGCTTCGCTGTGTGAATGCCGTAATTCAATCAAAATGCAATGTCATGATTATTGGAGAACCTGGCACAGGTCGTCATTATCTGGCACGACTGATTCACAGCCGCTGGCAAATGAATGCCACTCAACGATGCCCAATGATTCCGCTTGATCCGCACAGCTTACCTGCCGACATTTTAATTCGGGATTTTCTGATTCAACAAGAGCCTGTGAAACAAGCATCAGCGATGGCCAAAAAATTAGCCCACAAATGGAGGGTCCAAGCCGGTTCCACCGTCTTAATTGAAGATACAATCGCGCTGACCACAGAATTCCAGAATCTTATTGGTCAAACCGAAGATAATGTCAGAATCATCAGTCTTTTAAATACAACACAAGCGATCGACGCATTACAACCAGCATTTCGAGCCAAAACGAGTACAATTCTATTAAGATTAAAACCACTTCGAGAACGCGTCGAAGAGATTCCGATGCTTGCACAATTCATGATGGAACGGCTTCAGGTGGAAACCATGAAACGATTCGATGGGTATCATCCTGCCGCAATTCATCATTTACAGATGTTTGACTGGCCAGCGAATTGGAGAGACCTTGAACGCACCATTCGCCTGGCCATGCAATCGGCCAAGGGTCCTTTGATTAAATCCGAAGATATTCCGGCTTCGATTCAAGGAGCATATGGAGGAGCCTGGATGCATATCCCCAAAGATTCTCCAAATGATCTCCTGGAAGAGACCCTCAACCAAACCCGCCGCATGGCCGTAGAGCAAGCCCTCAAGCAATTTGGCGAAAACAAGACCGCCGCAGCGCGAGCTCTGGGAGTCTCCAGGCCAAAATTATACCGACTAATCTCAGAACTCGGGCTGGAGTGAAACCAATTTGCTCAGTAAAACGGACTTCAATAAAATATTTGATCATGGATCGGAATTTTATTGCCGCCAGTGAATATCAAGAATAGAAT
>CAMBZY010000272.1 GCA_945872325.1 Candidatus Kuenenia stuttgartensis
CAAGCCCGTGCATCTCATTTCCAAGGTCTCTGGTCGAGCCAGCTCCTTGTGTATATCGCAATGGGGAGGCAAAAACCTTGTGCATGGGGCTCAGTTCTTCAATTTACCTGTTTGCATGGATCTGCAGATTGGTCGAATACCGTCAGCTCGGATCACCTTCAGTAGCAGGCTTGGAACGTCTCGACAAACCCATGCGAAGTGGTGGAATCTTGGTCTCACCTTTGGGTGGAACCGGTGGAGCAGGGGGCTTCGGCGCTGGATTTACAGGTGCTGGTGCCGCTTTAGGTACGGCTGGTTTTGGATTCTGAGTTTCGGTCGTGGATACGTTAGACGCAGGCGACTTCGACTTTTTTTCCTTCTTAGCCAATTTAGCTGCTGCAACTGCGGCGGCGGCGGCCTCGGCTTCAGCGGCCTGGATAACTTCGAGTTCTTCCACTGTTATTCCCATCTCGGCAGCCTTTTCATACTTTTGACGTTTCGCTTCCGCTTTCGCATTCACCGCTGCCCTGGCAGCTTGCTTGGCCGCAACATACTTCAAGTGTTTCTTGAGCATCGCTGCCGCTTTCCCATTCGCAGCATTGTATTTCACGTCAAAATCGTCTGGTAAAGCCAATAACTCCTCACGAGTGTAGTGGTCTAGCCAATAACACACGGAAAGCACTGCATCAAGTGGCCCCCTGATGGGCTTACCTTTCATTGCATAAAGCCGATCCAGCAAAATCGGATTCGTGACAATCGCCTTCCTGAAGCGATCCAAATGGCTGCCATAGGGTTCATTTTTCGGATGCCAAGACAAAACAGGGACGTGCTGAGTCAGAAAAATCACATCATAACCGGCAGCGATTAAAGCTGGAGTTACCTCACTCCAATCCCACAGCACCGGCACGGTTCTGCCTGACTCTAATAAATAAATGATTTCTGGGAGCGTTCGTGGAAGTTTCAAAAGATTTCCCCCTTGAATCACTGACTGGATGAATGAAAACGGCGTTGACTTGAATCGGCCTCGGATTGATGATTCCCAACTGAATGGCCGAACCATCAACATGCCTTTGGATCATACGGACGAACCAGTCAATATATTACCAAAAAAACATCGAGAATTGCTTCACTGTTCTGCCCGAAAATCTTTTTTTCCAAAAGTGATTCATCGTCATGGCAAATTGCCTTCCCCAGAAATAGCCGTCTGCAGGCTTGCCTTGTCGATCCATGAATTGCCAAAGCAAGCCTCTGCACCAAAGAGGTGCGAGCTTAACCTCTTATAGTTAAACCTGTTACGAAACACCTACCAAAGCCAGGATCGCCACTCCAAGACGGAGCGTGCCTCTGACCGGAAAACCTAAAGCAACGCATCTCCCCTGATGACCACGTTTCAACCGCTCATTTATTTATCCAGTTCCGATCTGTGAAGGCCTCGTAGAGGACTCATCTTCTCCTCCAGTCGTACAAGGCAATCGCGGTCGCAACCGATGCGTTCAGCGATTCGACATGCTCGGCGATCGGAATCCCAACTTTCACCACGTTCGGCAAGTCCTTGGGCAGGCCCGGCCCCTCTACTCCTGGAAGTAACGCAAACGAATCAGGCCAGTTCTGCTCGTGAATCTCCACCCCATCTGCTCCTAAAGCAATCAAGGGAACTTTCATATCCGGCAGGTCGCGAATCGAAGGCCCTGAAAACAGGTTTAATTCCAAAATCGGCGGCCCTCCAGCCCTCAAGCTCTTGGGATGAAACGGATGTGAAGCCTCTTGTAACAAAACCACTCGATCCACATGAAATGCCGCTGCTGAACGCAATACAGCACCCACATTTTCCGGATCCTGAAATGGAACTAAAAGCGTACAGCCCGGCAAGTCGTCAGACTGCAAGTCAATCGGCTGCAACTTCGGCACCCGCACACGCAGAATTGGCGATTTGGTCCCAAACTGGTCAAGATCTTCCCATAAAGGCTTCACAAACCTTAGCCAGCTCACAGATGAATCACATTCTGAAGGCGGTGGAGGCCCATCTCGATCCGTAATCCAAGCCTCAATACGTTCCGGAAAATTTCTCAGCACTTCCTCCACCATCTTGCGACCACTCACCAAAGCCATGCCCTGCTTGCGAATCCCACGACCCTGCTGAATATCCATACATGTCTGATAATTCGGATTCGTCGTACTTGCAATCTCTCGAATCTGTCTTGATATCAAACTCTCAGACCGCTCATCCGACTCATCAAGCCCACGATCATTCTGATGAAGAACTGCAACTCGTTCATAAACCAGCAAACGCCGGTGATTCGTCGATTCCGGAAGCGTATAACGATGATCCTCAACCAGCTGAAACTCTTCGCCATATTGCTCTTTGGCTGCAACAATCTCCGTATCGCAGTCTGGGCCTTTCATTAATATCAATCGGCCACCAACTTCCAAACAATTCCTGACCCGATGCAATGTCTCAGAAACCTCGGCCACCGCCCGCGTAATCACCCCGCCCATCTTCTGCACAAACTTCGGCGAAATCTTCCCGCTAAATATCTCTATATCCTTCAAGTCGAGTTCCCGAACCACATCTTCCAGAAATGCACATCGGGCCGCTCTTGTATCCGCCAGAATCATCGGCAGTTCAGGTCTTGCAATTTTAATGATGATTCCCGGCAGTCCCGGCCCTGTCCCCATATCGAGGAGTGGTCCTGGTAAATTCGTGAGCTTTCCAGGCAGAAGGCAATCCACGTAGTGCTTTAATACCATCGCTTCAAAATTATGAATTCGCGTCATGTTCAACTCTTCGTTGGCCTGACGCAGCATGGTATGATACTGCCAGATTAAATCAATCGTACGCTCATCAAGCGGGAATCCCCAGCGTGCCAGAAGTTGTCTCAATCGTTGTGGACTTGGTCGTTGAAATGACATTTTTAGATTCTATTCGATTCAGAGAGTTTGTATTTTCCAGATTCACATGACACAGCGAACCACTTAACTCGAAGCACTCCGGTAACTTCGCAAAGCTCGCTGAAAGAACCAGCGACTGGCCGCTAATGAAGCTACGGTCACCACCATAATAAAACCAACCATCTTTGGTTCGATGGTTTTCACCATGACTCGCGATGGCACATTCACGACCAGTAGAATCGGCAGAATGTAGGTAAAAACCACATCAAGGCTATTCGCCCAGCCCCTTTGGAATATCTCGCGAGGATATCTCGCCAGACTTGAGAAAAGCCACCACATTTCCATCAGACTCTGATTTCTGACCAGCCAGACCGAAAACGAGGTTAAAACCAGCATAAATGAATATGCGATAGCCACCCCACAGGTAAATGTGATTGCGAACAATGCAACCCGTAGAGCATCAAACTCCCAGCCTTTATTCCACAACGAAACAGCCATGACGCAGAAACCCATGATAATATTGGGCGAAACCGACCAGTCGACCCGGCGACAGGTGATCAGAAATTGCTCGTCGATCGGCTTAAGGAGCAGAAAATCCAGGTCACCTGTGCGGACAAGGTTGGAAAACTCATTGCAGTTTTCGAGAAAAAGAGTTTCAAGCACACCATTAATCGCAAAGAAACAGCCGACAAAAAACAGGTAATCCTGCTTCGGCCAACTTGCTACCATAGAGGTTCGTGCAAAAACCGTTTCGTAAAACGCCAGAAGAATGCCAAGCCAAAGCACCTCCACAGCCACTTTTACAAGAAAGTTGCCGCGAAGCGACAATTCCCGGATCAGGGTGAACATGCCAAGCCGTGCCAGCAGACGCGGATATCGCTTCCATGTCTGGCTTGGTGGTGCAGGAAAGAATTCATGAGTCGGTGATTGCGATTGCATTTCTACTTTAGCCTCCATATGCGCCATAGTGCCGAAGGCCACGCCTGTATAGATATCGTGCCAGCCAGGCAAAGAATAATGCCCAGAATGCTTCGAGAGCAAGCCCCCAGATCAAATCATTGCCTTGCACCTTGCCCAGATAAACCACGGCAGGAAAATAGGCCATATATTGAAATGGCAGGGCTTTCAGAAAGCCCGCCCAGAATGTGGGCAAAAGGTCGATTGGGAGCATCTGCCCGGACGTGAAGTAGTTCAGCGTGATCACAATATAGAGAATACTCGTGACATCAAGAAACCAGAACCCCACCATCCCGACAGCTGCCTCAAAATAGAATCCGATCAGAAAGCTCAGGATCAGGCTTAAAAGATAGGCTGCACAAATGGAAGCGGATGGGATGCCGTCGAAATAAAATCGACAGAGGTAAAAGATTATTCCATATGGCAGTGCAGCCATCACGATATAAGTCACTTTGTGAGCCGCCCGATAGCTGATCAGGTATCCAAGCAGGTCGAGCGGCTGGATGAGGTATTTTTTAAGTGTTCCCTCACGAATTTCACGAGAGATCCCAGCCGCGAGGCCAGGCATACTCGAAAACATCCGGCTGATGTGTACCAGAAGTAGATATGCAATCATTTCGCGATACTTGAAACCGGCCAGAGTATCCTTGCCTGATCCTTCATAAATCGCCTGCCACAAAAGGATGGTCGTCACCATCGGAAGCATGCGGAGAAAGGTGCCGAGTAGAAAGTCGGCCCTGTAAGTCATGCGTTCGGCGAGCGAAACGCGAAAAACCCGGTAATATTTATGCCAGGTGGCAGACAAGTTCGGCGATTGCAACTCGTATTCCATCCCATCTTGGTCAGGTTTTAATGGAGTTGTCATTCGCCTGTACCACCTTCTTCAAAGACCCTGGCAATCAACTGCTCCAAAGGTGGATCCTGCACACTCACATCCGCAATCGTATGCCTGGCCAGTATATTCGAAAGCACTTCAGCCACATTGGGCCGCTCCACTCGAAGTTCCACGGTCGGTCCTTCAATGGTGCCCACCAAACCATATTGCGAAAGATCGGGTGGCGGTGCGTCGGCCTGAAATTCGATTTTCAGGATTTTTTCCTGACCAAATTTATCGCGAATCCCCGAAAGCTCGCCATCATAGATCAATTTTCCGTGTGCAATCACCAGCACCCTCCGACACAAAGCCTCTACATCCCTCATGTAATGGCTTGTTAATAAAACTGTGACTTTATTCCGCTCGTGATATTCCCTCAAGCATTTCTG
>CAMBZY010000273.1 GCA_945872325.1 Candidatus Kuenenia stuttgartensis
TGCTTCGGCGTGCGGCAACCGTTCGAGAACGACGATTCCAGAGCCTTCACCCAATACCAGTCCTGAGGCTTGACTATCAAATGGCCTGGAAGCCTGGGTGGTTTCGCCCTGCCATTTGGTAATCATGCCGAGAAGGTAGGCGCGAACATAGCTGAGCGGGTGAATCTTTGAATCCGCTCCGCCTGAAATCATCACATCAGCACGACTTCGTTGCAGAATCCGATAGGCTTCACCAATCGCAAGCCCTGACGATGCATCGCCTTCTGTGATCGTATTGGATGGCCCCTGACAATCCGAAAGGATGGAAATGTGGCAGGCCAGCATATTAGGTAGATATTTCAGAAGCCAGATGGGCTGGACAAGTTTGATACCGTCCTGACCCCAGATCTGGTATTGGAACTTATCGCCCCCGGCATAGGATCGCTCAATCGCTGGCGAGAGTTCCTGAAGGTCCGTGGAAATAATCCCTGCACCAAGATCGATTCCGATCCGGGTGGGATCCACACCACCATCAGAGAGGCCGGCGTCCTGAAGTGCAACCTGAGCCATGGCAACAGCCAGCTGGATATCGCGAGCCATGTATTTCAGGCTTTTGGCGAGCGATTTTTTGAGACGCGGGATGACGTAATTCTTCGGGTCGAAACCTCGAATTTCACCAACAGCGGGCGTGACCAGGGCGGGCACCGGAAAGCTCTCAATTTGAGATACGCCGGTACGTCCATCACGCAAGGCTGTGGTCAATTCCGCTTGTCCCGTGGCCATCGGGCAACTCACACCCAAGCCCGTTATGACAACTCGTGAAGCGGTCGCATTCATGCCAAATCAGATTCCAAATGCGGCGTAAAGACACTTCCAATACATCTTGCGGAATGCAAGATCCTCTGGAAAGGGTCGGGCCGGGGCCTAGGGACACTCAGTTCGGTTTCGCAGGTTCAGCCAGAGAAGCCTGCTGGGCCTTGGCCAGGTCGAGAATGCCAAGAAGTTGTCGGGTAAAGACAAAGTTCTTAGGGCCAAACAGCTGGTTTGCACGCGAATTGTCCAAGTGTGCAAACACGATCTCGACGTCCGCAAGCAACGTTTCCAAACCATTCACAAACGCCTTGCATGCCACCACTGCGCCTTCAGCGCGGAGGTCGAGCACCTTGACATCGTAAATCAGTTGGTCACCAGCGCAGGCTACACCATAAAATTCCGCTTTGGGGATTTTCGCAAGGACCACCTTCTCTTCGAAGTTCTTGGCCTCGCCTACCAAAATCCCGCCAGTTTGCGCCATCCCCTCGATAATCAATGATGCAGGCATCACTGGAAAACCTGGGTAATGGTCGTGAAGATGCTCTTCAGCAAGCGTCAAATTTTTGACGGCTCGAGCAAAATCGCCGCTTCGGAATTCGAGGAATTTGTCGATCCAGATCCAACGCATACCCCGGGTTCTCCACGCTAGTCTTGATTTAGGCGGGATCTAATGACACCCCGCCTCGTCGAATTGACCAAGACTCAAACATGCTGAGCCATGGGCCATACATCATCTGCTTCGGTTCTCGCCAGACTGGGCGAAAATCACTTGGAAGCGAGTTTGTCAGCAACATACTTGACCAGCATGTCCACTGTGTACAGGTCGCCAATGTTATCCACAACTGGATTCTTGGCGAATTCCGTCATGTCTGCATAAGGCATGCGTGACTTCAGCTCTTCGATTCCCTTAACTGTCAGCTTGCCGTCAGCAATCATGCTGGCGTCGCTGGTCAGGTTCTCAGGGAAAAGCTCGCCACGTGGAATCGTAATTCCAAAATTTCTTTCGAGACGGAACACGATGTCCAGGAAGTCGATCGACTCTGCTTCAAGATCGCCTTGAAGAGTTGAACCTGGCTCGACTTGTTCTTCGTCCACACCAAGGGCGTCGACCAATGTGGATTGAACCTTCTTGAAGATCTCTTCTTGTGTTGCCATATCGCACCTCTCAGGTTAGATGTTTATCCTCGACTGCCGGGTAACAGCCCCACCATGAGGCCCAACCACTCGGCCAATCTTTCCATTCACCCATGTGATCAGATTCTGATATCATATCATGATATTCTGATCTGCGGTGAAAATTTGCCGATTCCACAAAATATGATAGCCAAGCCGATTTTCTGCAAGCTCAGCTTTCATAATTCTTCACACTTTTGCTGCTGCTGCACTGTCTTCAGCAGCCTTCATCCTCGCCTTGGATGCCACGGAACCCATGACCAAGGTAGAGTATAGGTCTCTCAAATGTTCCACCAGGGCCGCATCGGTTGATGCCAGTTGGGGATCCCGGTCGCGAAGGTTGGTACAAATCAGGCTGAATTTGCCCTGTACCATTACCTGACCGTCGATCACACCCTTGCCCTTCATCGGAATATTGAGCGGGTCGGTCATCGGGCCAGCCACTTCCACATGAAGTGTGAGCTGCCGACCTGGCTCAACAAAACTTCCGTATTTGATCATCTTTGCAGATTTCAGGAGGATCGTACTGTGTTTGAAGTCTTCAGTCGATCGAACCAGCCATGCCGCTGACTGAGTCATCGCCTCAAGCATCAATACACCTGGCATCACCGGGAATCCGGGAAAGTGATCCGCCAAATATTCCTCGGCCAGAGAAAGATTCTTCACAGCCGTAAGACTTTGGCCAGGAACGATTTCCTGAATTCGATCTATCAGTACAAATCGCATCGTCTGGACTCAAGTGGGGCAAAATTCGACCTGATTGGTCTGGCCTTCATCGCACGTCTGCTCCAATATACATGATGGAATTGATCGGCGTCACACACTTTCATACCGGACCAACTCCCAACACCAAAATCTGGCAGACGCCACTAGAATTCCTTCAAACCACTATGCACAAGCAACTTGAATCTGATCGAACGACGAACCGCAGGAGCAATACGGATGTCCGATCAATTCTGCTTTGACCAAAACTTTCTGACCCGCAAAGTCTATCCATTCTGGTCTATCCTTCATATTCGACAATTTCGGCACCTCTTGGTTTGCCTAATTTCAGTAATTGTCCAAAATTCGCTCAAAGCCGAGATCAAGTGGACCCCAGACGGTCAGTGGCTCGCCTTCCGTCAAGTCACTTCCAACCAACCCCTGAAAGTCTTTGAGCCAGGATGGATCTTCAACCCTTCACGTTTTATCGCCGCCAAGCCAGATCCCGATCTCCGTTCGCCTGAGCCTTCTGTACAAACCATCTGGGTGGGCCGATCCGACCTGCAAGCCTGGCACAAGATGGCCTCCTCTGAAGTCTTCCTGAGCGATCCCGCATGGTCGCCGGACGGCCGATCACTGTTCTATGCTGCCGTAGAAAAGTCTTCTGACAACAAGCTTTACTGGCGTATCCGCCAGGTCAGTTCGTTCAGCAAATCAAAAAATACCGGCCTGATCGTCTGGGAGAAACGGCTTCCGGACGACTGGCGGCCAAAGGCTTCCGGAACATTGGCCAGAGCCATCCTCGGCCAACTTCAAGTTGGAACCGACGGCCTGATGATTTTTGCAGACCCGGTCGCTGAAGAATTATTGCTTTTCAAAGCCGACTCACAAGAAATTGTGACCCGGTTTCCGAACGGACACCTGGCCAAAATCAGTCCGACTGGTGAATCGGTGGCCTGGCTCAGGTCTGAAATCTGGCCCAGTGCGTTCGCCGAACTGATGATCACAAAAATCAGTGACGCGGTTCATACAAGCCGGCTCCGAAACGTGATGCCTGACTCGGCCCCGATTTTTTCGGCTGACGGTCAAGCGATCTATATCGCTCGCCACCAAAAACCTCCGGAAGCCTTGAACGTCCCGCGCGGATCCGACTGGCCTGAGCTCTGCCGGGTCGAGCTTAAATCTCTCAAAACAGCACGCTACAGCCCACTTGTGGCAACTCCTGTTCTTCCCTCTGAACGCCTTTCAGGAATATCGTTTACGCTTGATCCCGACGAAGAACTTCTACTCTACTCGCCAGCGATCAGCCCAAGACCGGTCGAGATTGTCTGGTTTCAGCCCAAAACCGCCGCCACCTACAAACGCTTCCCACCACTCGACTTGAACACACATGTCTCAAATCTCTCCATCTCGGCCGAAGATCGACTCGCTCTGAGATTTGGGCATCAGGACTTCCCCCTGGAATCCGCAGAACTCCCAGCCGCTCTCTGCGAGCTGATTTCAGAACAGATCCACCCATTCGTCCCAGACGACGCAACACGCCAACAGTGGATCGAGTTACTGACCCGAGCCATCGCGAGAATTCTGTACACGGAATTGCCTGCCCCAGAGATGTTGGCAGAGTCACGAATCAAGAATCGATTTTCTCTGGTTCCGACGATGGACGAAGTGCAGGGGGATGGCCCGGCGAATATCCGGCTCAGACGCGTCGCGAATGTTGGCTTGAGAAGTCTTGGAATGGATCCCAAGAATATCAAGCCAAATGACTTGGAGAGGCTAAGTGCGTGGCAGATCGAAGCGGCAGCATTATTTTTGAACCTCACAAATCATCATAAAGAAGCTCTTGATGCCCTTGAGATGATCCGTCCCACGAGTTTATCCGGACCAGATCGGGCCCGATTGATCGCGATGAAGGCTCAGGAAGAGATTGCCACCGGGAACTCGGGGCAGGCGTCGATCATTTTGACGGAGCTGATGCGTTACGAACCAAAAATTCTCGGGACGATCGAGAGCGATGGTGTAGGTGGGCTGCGTTTAGAGAAAGTCAAACCTGATTCATGGGCGGATTATCTTCAAAAAATGGCAGAGTCGGCCGCCAAACCACCAAGCTCAGCCGAGGGGAAAACGCCCTTGAATCCACTCGGGCATTTTAACCCGGATGATCCAGAAAACGACCCCGACCTGAAGATGCAACCCCCAATGCCAGAGCGATTTCGATAAAGCGTAAAGCGAGAACAGGCAGGCCAAATCAGAGCCATTTCAAGCCTGATAAATGGGGTGATTTGCTAGCCCCGGTTTGATTTGATTTCGATTTGGATTTGGATTTACCTAGCCGGTCTTGGCGCTAGCCCCGGTTCGATTCGATTTCGATTTGGATTTGGATTTACCTAGCCGGTCTTGGCGCTAGCCCCGGTTCGATT
>CAMBZY010000274.1 GCA_945872325.1 Candidatus Kuenenia stuttgartensis
TTCTGGCTCGACGTTTTTCACATCGACGGCCTCAGGGTCGATGCCGTAGCCTCCATGCTTTATCTCGATTATTCGCGCAAGGCAGGTGAATGGCTCCCGAACCATTTCGGTGGTAATGAAAATCTTGAAGCCATTGATTTCATTAAGAAACTCAATGAAACCTGCCACAGGCTTCATCCAGGCGTTTTGACAATCGCCGAAGAATCCACCAGCTATGCCGGTGTCAGTCGACCGACTTATCTGGGCGGACTTGGGTTTTCATTGAAATGGAATATGGGCTGGATGAATGATGCCCTGAAATACAATTCTCTCGACCCTGTGCATCGCAAATTCCATCACAATATGCTGACATTCAGTATTTATTATGCATTCTCGGAAAATTTCATGCTTCCCTTGTCGCACGACGAGGTGGTACATGGGAAAAAATCCCTGCTCTCAAAAATGCCGGGCGATACCTGGCGTCAATTTGCGGGAGTGCGCACCCTGTTCGCTTATCAATACGCCCATCCCGGGAAAAAGCTGCTCTTTATGGGTGCTGAAATTGGCCAGTGGATTGAGTGGAATGCCGAAAGTTCGCTTGACTGGCACCTCCTCCAATGGCCAGATCATCAAGGGGTCCAGAAACTGGTCGATGATTTAAATCGGCTTTACAAGTCGGAACCAGCCCTGCACAGGGTCGACTTTCATTGGTCGGGATTTGAATGGCTGGCGCTGAACGATTCTGAAAATTCGGTGATTGCATTTGCACGTCGCCAGGAATCAGGCGTCCACGACGTAGTCTGTGCCTGCAATTTCACCCCCCTGCCTCGACACAATTACCGAATCGGCGTCTCAAAACCAGGTGTGTATCGAGAGATTCTCAATACGGACAGTGCCCACTACGGCGGTTCAAACCTTGGCAACCAAGGTCTCGTCAGTACCGTTGCAGCCACTTGGGGCGGCAAGCCTTACCACATCGAACTGACCCTACCGCCCATGTCTGCCATCTACCTGAGACATGAAGAACCGGCCAAAAAGTGATGGGCCGTGCCCTGAACAATGGGTGATAGAGTCAAAACCCGCCATGTCAGGGGACATGGCCAATATTCCATTTGATCTATTTGATAATCAATAAATCGCCGTTGAGCTCATTCCCAAAATCTCATAGATCAAAGTGTTTTCATACAATCGAAAATGCCATGAGTTTGACCTCATGGCATTTTTAATGATTTTAAATATCTTTGGCTTATTCGCCAAAGGCACCTGAATCACTCAGTAATCCGTGTTCCGTCGTGTTCTTTCGCCATATGGCTGTGGTGACGGCCATAAACGAAATAGATCATGAACCCAAGGCCCAGCCAGACGATCAATCGCAACCAGTTTTCACTTGGAAGACTGAACATGAGCAGTCCACAGATGCCGATCCCAGCCAGTGGAACGAACGGATAGAGAGGCGCCCGGAACGGCCTTTCGGCGTCTGGATTGGTTTGACGCATGATCAAAACCGCGACGCAGACAATCACGAAGGCCATGAGTGTTCCAATCGAAACCAGTTCCGAAAGGATCCGTAGAGGGAGAAACCCTGAGAGCAAGGCCACGAAGCAGCCTGTCAGGATGGTGCTCTTGTAAGGTGTCCGGTATTTCTCGTGAATCGCTCCGAAGAAAGAGTCTGGCAGAAGTCCGTCGCGGGCCATCGCCAGAAGCACTCTGGGCTGGCTGAGCATGGTGACCAACAGGACGGAGGTGATGCCTGTCAAGGCTCCAAATGCAATCACGAACTCAGCCCACCAGATACCCTTTTGGGCAAAGGCATCAGAAACAGGTGCGTTGATCTTGATATCTTTATACGGAATCATGCCCGTCAATACAGCGGCCACGGCAATATAAAGGAACGTACAGATCAGCAGGGATGCCACAATCGCCACGGGAACATCACGCTTCGGATTTTTAGCCTCTTCAGCGTGAGTTGAAACCGAGTCGAACCCAATATAGGCAAAGAAAATGATCGCCGATGCCGAAAGCATTCCAAGTGGCTTTCCTCCAGCATCCGTCTGCCCCATAATGGTCTCACCAAAAAAGCTGATCCCGGAATAGCCGAACGGAGCGAATGGAACCCAGTTGGCTGTGTCGATGTAAAACGCACCCACAGCGATCACGAACAGAACCACGACCAGCTTGATAATCACCATGATGTTATTAAACTTGGCCGATTCTTTGATCCCAATCACCAGAATGGTGGTGATTACGGCGGTGATCAGCATGGCAGGCAGATCGATCCAAGCCCCGGTTAATACAATCCGGCCTTTATCCGGGTCGTAATCGAGTGGAGCGTTGTTTAAAAACTCGGGAATTTTTATCGCGCCCCGAGTGATCAATTTCAATAGCTCATTGAAATACTTTGACCAGCCCACAGCCACAGCCGAGCTTGAAACAGCATATTCGAGAACCAGATCCCAGCCAATAATCCAGGCGAAAAGTTCGCCAAGAGTTGCATATGCGTATGTATATGCGGAGCCGGCAACAGGCGCCATCGAAGCAAATTCAGCATAGCAAAGCCCGGCAAATGCACAGGCCAGGCCAGCCACAACGAATGAAAGCATCACGGCAGGGCCGGCTTGATCGTGGGCGGCTTTCCCAATCAGAACGAAAATCCCGGTTCCGATGATGGCCCCGACACCGAGACTGGTTAGCCCCACAGGCCCGAGAACCCGTTTGAGCCGGTTATCACCTTCTGCTTCATGCAGCAGCCGGCCTAAAGTTTTTTTCTGCCAAATCTGGTGTTCGAATTTCATCGTGCTGACAACTCCTTATCGCTGATGATTGTATTGAGACATCAGGAATATGTGTAGTAGTAGAGCGGATCAGTGACCGGCGTCGTTCTGCGAATCGTCTGGTTAGAGTATGCGTATGCTAGTCAATTGGCGATCAACTTTCCAGCATCCACAGGCCTAAAACTATTGATCTCGCAAGAGTTTGCCAGCAAAACCTTGGAAATTCAAGGAGATCATCCGTCATAATTCTTTCCAAGCCTGATTCAGGTTCGGTCCTCGACCACATCCACCACCGACTTGGGGGCATGACCTGAGCCAAAAGCTCCGCTATCGAGCTTCCTCAGATATTCCCGAATCGCTGCGATGGCCTTGGGCGACATCACCAGAATAATCGGCACATTGGCCACAAGCATGAACCCCGATCCAAGGTCCGAGAGGTTCCCCAGATCTTTTTCTGTCTCGATCATCCCCGGCAATGTAATCGCTGCTGTAGCAAGGCAATAGATCAGGCGATAAGGCATGATCGACCATCGGCCGAATAGGAAAACGCTGGCCGTTTCGCCGTAGAAACTCCATGAAATCAGAGTCGAGTATGCGAACATCCAGCACACAATCGTCACCATATACTTGCCAAGCCCGGGGATGGCCCTGTCATAGGCAAGTCCTGTCAGGGCTGCACCTAAAAGGTCGCCGTAGACGGCTTGATCTGCCTGAACTTTGGCGTTGGCAGGCGGATTCTCGTCCCAGCGGATGACCAGAGAACCATTCTCAGAGGCTGTCACCTTGCCCTTGATTTTTACAAGAGTTGTACCCGTGTTCTTTTGAGGTTCAGGCACTTCGCCAATCAGGAAAAAACCTTGTCCAGCAGACCAAGATTCGCCACTTTGAGGCTTCGGCAGAGCGTCGATGGAAGTCGGACCGTTGATTCGCGTTTTGGCGTTCTCAGTCACCACCGTGATCGGGCCTTGAAATGAGCCAACGGGTTCACGATTCCAGGTACCTGTGACCAGAATCACCAGAGCTGTCAGAGTACACACAACGCATGTATCCACAAACGGTTCCAGCCCTGCAACCACGCCTTCACGTACCGGTTCTCGGGTTTTGGCAGCCGAGTGGGCCATCGGGCTGGTGCCCTGCCCTGCTTCATTTGAAAACAAGGCACGCCGCAGGCCAGTGGTCAGGCCAAACCAGGCTGTGGCCCCTAAAAATGCGCCCTTTGCTGTGGTTGGAGAAAATGCCTCACGCACCACAAGTGCCAGCAAGGCTGGAACATCTGCCGATTTTACGACGAGTACGGCAAGCCCGGAAAGCAGATAAAGTCCGCACATGAGCGGAACGAGACGGCCAGCCACTTCACCGATCCTCTGAATTCCGCCCAGAATCACAACCCCTGTCCCCACAGCGAGTACGATACCGGTGACGACTCCTGGAATGCCAAAATACTGGGTGGTGATCATGGCCACGTTGGCCGACTGGAACATGTTTCCGCCGGTCATGGTGGCCAGCAGAACTGTCAGGCAGAAAAAGGCCGCCAGAAGCCACGCAAGGGCTTTGCCCACAGGGCCTTTGTCAGCCCCAAGGCCACGGGTCACCACATACATGGCCCCGCCTCGCGGGTTTTCAGGGTCGGAAACGTCGCGATAGATCATCGCCAGAGTGACTTCCATGGCCTTGATAGCCATCCCCAGAAAGCCTGTCACCCACATCCAGAAGAGTGCGCCCGGCCCGCCCATGGAAATGGCCAGAGCCACGCCTCCGATATTCCCCAGACCGACGGTGCCTGAAAGTGCGGCCGAAAGTGCTTGGAAGTGGTTGATCGCGCCCGGGTCGGATTTATCGTCGTAACGGCCTTGCAGAACCGATACACCGTGCGTTAAAGCTCTGAACTGGATGAACTTTGTCCAGATTGTAAAAAGCACGCCCAACGCCAATAGCGTGATGAACGTGGGCAAGCTCCAAAGGTATTCTACGACCGGATCAATCCACTGCATGTTTTTATCCTCAGAAAGTTTTGTGTACGTTTAAGTCAATGGTATCAGAGAAGATCAGCGCCAGAATCGCGGTCGAGAAACAGGGTCGCGCCCGAGTGATTTCGCAGAGCCGTGGCCGGATTTGATTCGTCAATTGGCCCAAACAAGGCCCCCTTCACAGCCGCCCGTTTTAGTGGACCTGGGACGACCACACACGCGACCGGTGCCGCCATCAAGGCAGGCACGGTGAGTGTAAAGGCATGAGTGGGAACGTCTTGAATCGTGGCAAAGCAGCCGTCGTTCACCTGTTGCTGACGACACGCTGGGTCGAGCCGAACAATTTTGATCTTCACAGGATCAAG
>CAMBZY010000275.1 GCA_945872325.1 Candidatus Kuenenia stuttgartensis
ATTTAGGTGTTTTAAAGAAGCGTCTAGATCAGAAAGAAGCAGGACAGGTAACTCAGACATTCCAATTTGCCACGGATGCTCTCGAACCTGATCAAGAAAAGTTTACCCGAAAAATCGAGTGGAAAGAGGTCAAGAATTTCACATTAAAATTGAGGATCACCGATCCGATCGTGCATGGCAGTAAAACCAAACCTTATTTTGTGGTGATTGACGGCGATCAGAACCTCTATTTTATCGACCTGACACATGACAAATCGCCAAAAGTGATTTTCATTGCAGATAAAGTTCAGGACGCCTGTTTTGCACCCAATCAGAATGAGATACTCGTCATCAGATCCGTTCAGAGCAGCCAATTGTTCTGGAATATCGATACGTCGTCATGGACCAAAAACGCTGGAGAATATTCTGGTTCTGACTGGTCCACTGCCAGTTATTCTCCTGATGGGACTTTGATTGCAATTTATAAAGTGGGCGGAAAGTTGCTTATCTTTGATAAAAAGACTTTTAGATTGGAAAAAGAGATCCATCTTCCCGAGATAGGAAATCGGCGGGTTCGCAATATTCTTTGGAACCGTGACTCAAAACAGATTCTGGTCTCGATGTCGATCAAAGAGATGCTTTTGCTCGACTACAAAACAGGCAAACCGCTGCTTCGATGGGATTTTGGTATGAGAATGATTCATGACGTCCAGTTTTCAAATGACGGAGAATCGATTTGGGTTCTTGAGGGCTCAACCATTTTTGATCGACTCAAGTCGACACAGCGAAGGCTCTTCCGGTTTTATGCGCCTCGCAATAAAACGACTGAGATCATCACGAAACCAGAGTCTGGACAAATCACTCTCAGCCCTTAATTCATTTCCCAGATTGAAGATTCGAGTCCAACCGTTTCATTTGAATATTTCGAAACGCGACCCTTCCGTTATGGCTTTGAAGTCCGATTCTGCCAGACTTTCTTGCAAGTCCCGTATGCTCTTTGTTTAGTTCCGGATGCTTATCAATCAGGTCATCGACCACCGTTTGTCCATTGAGCTTAATCACCACATGCGGGCCAACGGCTTGAATTGTAATCGTATTCCACTCTCCAACTGGCTTCAGAAAACCAGTTTTGGCAGCTGCCACATGATAAATCGAACCCGTGCGCTGCCAGGGCTGAACCTTTGCGTATTTCGGATGAAAATCGTCGAGAAGCTGAATCTCCATCCCAGTCCGTGAAATAAGCGATGTATCAGCAGGGGCTCTCAAATAAATCCCGGAATTGCTATCGCTTGAGAGTTGAAATTCCGTCTGAAATTCAAAGTCCGAATATTCTTCATTTGAACCCAACCAGCCACCACCTTCGCCTTGCATGATGATTTGACCATTCTCGACCGACCAGACTTCTTTTTTCAAGCCAATCTTGGTCCAGCCCGACAGGTCTTTCCCATTAAACAGAGATTTAAAATCATCGCTGCTGACAGGTTGCGAAACGAAAAGAACGCCGACCAACGCAATCATGTTCCGTGTGAGCTTCATTTATCAATCCTATTTGAGAGTCTTCAAGTGTCGTTTAATCCCAGGGCCTGACAACGCCGGTTGCTGTCAAGGTGGGGTCCGATTGCGAGACGATCCGAAATCGAAGCCCTGGCTCGACAGGAACCGGGCGATCCAGCTTTAAGTCGATACAGATACAATCTTTCATCGAGAAACCACCGAGGCTTGACCGGCGCATGATTTGGCCTTGCACTTTGGCGGTTCGAATTTGAACTTCCCAGATACGATCGGGAATTGTCCCACTCACGAAATCAGCCGCCCGAGCGGTGTCATCCACCGTGAACAAGCCTCTGACAACGCCGACTTCGCGAGCTTCAGGCAATGGACGGTCCATGTTTATCAAGCCTCTTTTTTTAATTGCATTTCCTCGATTCTGGCCCCCAGATACAACGCCCAGTCTTCGACACCGACAGCCGCTTGAGCCAATAGGTCAGGCCGGTTTGCATCACGACACAAAGCACTGACAGTAGGGCACAGCAGATAGGAGTCAGGGATTTCCATCAGATGTTCGGATGCCACTGCAATCGCTTCCTCAATCCGGCCCAATCTTGCCAGCAATCGCACCAAAGTCTGAGCAGGCAGTGTTTCAAGCGGATCGGCTGGCTGATCTTCATCAAACGAAGGCTTTTGCACCTTGGATTGAAAGTGTTTGACCGCCTTTTCAACATCCTTGCCAATCAATGCGTCCAGATAAATGGCGTGATCAGCATAAATATCTTCAAATGGAGGAAGTCCGTCATAGCGAAACCTATCCGAAAGCCCTGACCCATATTGGGCCAACTGGACAGCAAATGCAATGCTCGACTCATCTTTAAGCAGTGGCGACAATCGAACCACTGACGACAGGTGCGAGACATCTATGGCATAAGCATCATCGTCATAAATCCAGGTCTTGCCGGTGATCATTTCCGCGACAGTGGCTGATTCAGAAGGCCTTTGCCCGTCACGTCTTTCAATTTCCGAAGCCAGGCTGTATTGCAATTGGTCGTAAAGTGCTTTTGTCAGCATTGCAGCGGCTTCTGCACGAATTTTTTCGTCACCTGGAATGGCTTCAAATGAAGAGATTGCGGAGCAGATTCCATAGCGGTCGAGAACCCACGAAAAGCCCTTGATCGGATGCACCTGCTGCTGAAATGCAATATCAATCACAGCCCCAAGAGCATGTTCGTCAGCTTGACCAGGATCAAAGTTTTCAATGGCAATTCGCACTGGCTCTTTTTCACCGATCACCCGAAAATATGGCCATGCAGCGGGAATATCGCCACGATCCAGCAGCATTTGACCAACACTTCGCAAGGCCTCCACATAACGATCTTCATATTTCATTTTCAGATCTGCTGGCAACAGTTCTGAGATCACACCTGTGGGAGAAAGCCCTAAATCGAGCCTTGCCTTTAAGAGTAAGGCGTCGAGCAATGGCCTTGGCTGAGCCTTTTCTTTTGCATTGATGATCAATTGATCCACAGCAGAAGCGGGGCCTTGATCCTGCAATAAGGATTGTATTTCTTTCAGAAACAATTGATTGGCTTCGACTCTGGCCAATTCTTCTGGCGTATTTTCGTCAAGACTGGAGCGGTTGGGTCGCATTTTGAAACTTCCAGGAATTTTCTATCAGGTAGGTTGATGGGCGATACGGTTGAGCGGATTCCAATTACTGAGCGTCAGCCTTGGAGGGGTCGACGGCGGTGGCAGGTGCTCCAGGAGGATCTGAGTGTTCGGCAGCTCCTTCAGAGCGTTTCCAGGTGACCCAGCAACGATTGAAATAGCAGTCCAGCAATGTCTTGCGAATTTCTTCGAGATCGTCGCTCACCACAAGCAGGTTCAGATCTTCCGGCGAGATCAGGCCACGATCGAGCAAGGTTTCGTGAACAAAGTCGAGCAATTTCGCCCAGAATTTGCGGTTGTAGAGAATGATCGGAAATCTTTGGATTTTCAATGTCTGGACAAGTGTCATGGCCTCAAACAGCTCATCAAGCGTGCCAAATCCTCCGGGAAAAATGACAAACCCGTTGGCATATTTAATGAACATGGTTTTTCGGACAAAGAAATACTGAAAGTCCAACGATCTCGAAAGATAGGGGTTTGGCTTCTGTTCGAATGGAAGCTCGATATTACAGCCGATCGACATCCCGCCCGCTTCAAATGCACCCCGATTGGCGGCCTCCATAATGCCTGGTCCACCGCCAGTAATCACGGCAAAACCTGCTTCTGCCATCATTTGACCCAGAGTTTGGGCTGCAATATAGTCAGGGTCCGTTTCTTTTAATCGGGCTGAGCCGAAGATGGCAACGCTTGCCCCAAGATCCGAAAGCTCATCGATCCCCATGATCAATTCGCTCTGCATTTTCATCACCCGCCAGGTGTCCGTGCGCGTGAAAAATGCCAGCTCAGGGGCCAGTGGACGCGGCATGGGCGGGACGGAGCGGTTTAAAAGCTGCTCATCCTGCGTGTGAGTTCTGTGCTCGCCCGCTGCATGACCAGACGGGTGCATGTCGCGAATGCTGGCTTCGTGGCTTGTAGGAAAGTGGTCCGGCATGGTTTCAGAGCATCCTGAGGCGGGCATGGATTTGGATTTTACTTGTATGTCTGTGTTTATCATACAAAAGTTCACCCTTGTTCCGCAAATTCTTCGAATCAAAGATGAACAAGGTCTAGTCGATTTATGACGAATTCTGGTACTTTAACCGATCAGGATCCAAAATACGGCAAGGATACGAAAGCTGGGCGCATCGACATGGCAGACAGCCAATTGGCACGAACCCTCGAAGTGGAATTGATGGACACAGCCGACGAAGCTGCTGGCTATGACTCCATGGATCACTCGCTGGTAAACGCCCGCTTTGTCGCCGATTTCCTGGCAGAACATGGCACTTCAAAGGGCGGATGGGTTGCCGATATCGGAACCGGAACCGCCTTGATCCCTATGATTCTCGCCATCGCCGATCGCCGTATCCGTATTAAAGCGGTGGATGGTGCATCGCACATGCTGGCTGTGGGCAGTCGTCATGTGGCTGCGGCTGGCCTTCAGAACCGGATTGTGATGGATCTGCAGGACGCCAAGAAAATGAATTTTGATGACGGCAGTTTTGAAGCCGTCATTTCCAATTCAATCATCCACCACATTCCAAACCCTGAATCCGTGTTCCGTGAAATGGTTCGGATTCTGGAACCAGGCGGAACACTTTTTGTCAGAGACCTGGCACGACCGGTGGATGGTTTGAGGCTTTCGGAAATCGTCGAACAATACGCGGCTGACGCCCCTCCGATTGCGAAGAAAATGTTTGAAGAGAGTCTCCATGCCGCTTTGACGGTCAGGGAAGTGGCCGAAATGGTCAGCCCATTAGGCATCCCAGGCTCGTGTGTGGCAATGACATCTGACAGGCACTGGACACTGGTTTGGCAACGCCCTGTTTAAACCATAATCTCTAAATCAGAATCTCTGAAAAAAGAAAGAGCCGAAAATGTCATATAACTATCGAGTGAAGCCAGAATCCGACGAATCAGCCGTGGAAACCGTCAACGAAATCACATTGAGAGTGAAGGGCGT
>CAMBZY010000276.1 GCA_945872325.1 Candidatus Kuenenia stuttgartensis
AAATAAATCAAACAGATTAAATCAAATCCAGGCGACGCCTTTGCCTCGATGATTTTCGTTGGCATTCCTGACAGATCCCTTCCACGACGAATCGGTGAGCTTCCGCCCTGAACCCGTGTTCCTGTGCCGTTTGTTCGCGAATTTGACGGATCTGGTCGTTGCGAAATTCGACAATCGCATCGCACTGGGTGCAGTGCAGGTGGTCGTGTGACGGGTACCCAAAATCATGCTCATAAACCGAGCGATTCGCTAACCGGAACTCTCGCAAAAGGCCGCTTTCAACCAATAGTCGCAATGTGCGATAAACCGTCGATCGACTCACATTCGACTGGGTGACATGCAGTTCGGCTACGAGTTCGTCGGCATCGAAGTGCTTGTGGGAACTAAAGATATGGTGGACGAGCACACGGCGTGGTGCGGTCAGCTTTTCGCCACGGATTTCAAGGAATTCACGGAACTTTACTTCCGCTGACTGAGGCGAAGCAGGATTGCCCAGATCTTGGTCAGCGACATTTTCAATGACTGAATTTGATGCGGATTCGGTGGTGTTCACTTTATATCCGATGACCGTCATGAATGGGGGCGATCCAATGGGTGATAAATGTTGTGTTAGTTTCTTTTATACAGGTATGCATCAAAAAATGCCAGTCGATAATCGACTGGCATGATTGGATTTCAGGTTGTTCGCGAATTTGCCAGTTGCCTGGTTTTCAAAAACTTGAATTCTCAGCGAGGCGATACAAGACCAGTATTACTACCAACGACAGGCGTGGATGTGGCTGGAAGCCTTGGTATTACAGTGCCTTGTGTGAATTCTGGGATATTGGCAGGCCGTGGTGTGACAGGCAAAGGCTGAGCGGATTCGGCAACTTGGGGCAAGTTTGCCGATGTCGCTGGAGAGCCGCTGAAAGTGACATTTGGGGAGCCTGAAACGCTGATGGAATCGGAACCGGTTACAGTGGGGCTGACTGGAACTGAAGTGGTTGTCACGGAAGTCTCAGTTGGCCGGCCTGTGGAAATCTGCATCACCAGGTCTTCAAGTGCTTTATGGAGATGTCCCACGCTTGGGTCACAGCCCTCGGGATTGCCAGCATAAGAAAATGGATGGGCACGAAGGCGACCCATGGACCGGTCGTAAACCACCATTTGAACGTTCTCAATGAAGTCGGCAGAAGGCTGACCGCAATGTCCGTGGATTTTCGAGAAATCGTGGCCGCGAATCACAGCCAGAATTTGCTTGATCTGGCTGACTGGTAGTTTATGGACACCTTCGCTGTCGATTACGGTTCCGTCGGCGTAGATTTGAATGAAAAGTGCAAAGCTCGAACCGCTGTCGGATCGGCCCAGCCCAACGCGAGTCAGGATGGGATCTGCCTCTGTCACAGGCCCATTGTGGCGGGGTCTGGCAGTGACACGTGTTGAGGAAGAATCGCCGAATCCGGGTGAGGTCACAGCCGGACTGAACGTAGTCGCCGCGTCTGATGGCAACTCACTATTGGGTTTGAAGTTGCGATCGGTTGGAGTGCGGGCAATCTGATCGTTGCGGGGATGATCGTGGTTGTGATCCTGATCCGATTTCGAATCGTTTTTAGAGGATCCGAACCGGAAGAATCGCGAAAGCCCAAGTCCTCCACGTGCATCATCCTGAGCACTCGATGGAGTTGCTGATCCAACCCAGCATACCAGTGCCAGGCTGGCAACAAAGGCGTTGGTAAAATACTTACAACGTGAGAAATTAGGGCGCATACGCATGATCTGGACCTCCATGTCCGTTTTCATCTTGTGGACTGTTCCTGAATGGACCAAACCAGCCCATCACGTCCTAAGGGGGCGTTTATCATGCGTGAACCCATAAGAAGTTCGGCGAAACCGAGCTTACATGGGAACGACACGCAACGCTTCCTCGATCGTGGTCACTCCACTACGAATGAGATCGACCACAGAGGTTCTCAAAGTTTGCATGCCTTTGGCTTCCGCAGCTTGTCTAATCAGATCTTTCGGACTTTTCCGCATAATCAGACCGCGGATCTCTTCATCGACCTCTAAAATCTCAAAAACACCGACTCTTCCAAGATAGCCTGTGTGGAAACAAGCTGGACAACCTTGCCCGAATGAGACTTCGGCGTCGGCGAGTTCTTCTTCTGGAAGCCCGATCAGTTGCCATCTGGCAGGATCAGGCTTTCGCTTTATCTGACAATAAGGACAGACTTTACGGACTAGTCTCTGGCCTACGATACCGAGCAGTCCACCGGCCAGCATGAAGTTGGGCACGCTAAAATTGTGGAGGTTTGAGATGGTGGTCGCTGCGTCGCCGGCATGGGTCGAGCTAAAGACAAGAACGCCAGTGAGGGCCGCTCTCAAGCCAATCTGAGCGGTTTCGTCGTCGCGGATTTCTCCGATCATGATCACGTCGGGATCCTGACGGAGCATCGCCCTTAAGCCTTCCGAGAAGCCGACTTCGGCACGACCATCGACCTGCACCTGATTGACACCGTCAAGCCTGTATTCAATCGGATCCTCGATCGACATCAAGTTTCGGGTAGGAGTGTTTACAGCTCCCATAAAGCTATACAGGGTCGTGGTTTTGCCAGACCCAACCGGGCCGCTGGCGAGAATCATTCCGTTCGGCTGCTGGAGTAACCTGAGAAGGACTTCGTCCTGACCCCGACTGAGCCCAAGTTGATTCAGGCCAATGATTTCCGCGATGGCGTCGTGTACTCGCAGGACGATTTTCTCGCCATATCCTGAAGGCATCGTCGAAACACGAAGATCGTGACGTCGTTCGTTATGGTTGTGAGAGATCCGTCCATCTTGTGGAGATCGACGTTCGACAATATCCAGATTGGCCAGAATCTTGATTCGGCTAACGACGGAAATCGCTTGTTCATAGGGGATTGTGATAATATCGTGGAGCAGTCCATCGACCCGGAAGCGGATCCGGTAATCGGTTTCACGGGGATCAAAATGGATGTCTGTGGCGCGAGCATCAATCGCAGAACTGAAGAGGGCGTCTGTCAGTTCTGGCGTATCCTTGTTATCAATCATAACGCGAAGAGATTGTCGCATCTCAACTTCGCGAAGTTCCTGATTCGCTACAGCAGGGAAATAACCTGTGCTTGTCTGACCACCCTGTGGTTGTAATTGAGGCTGTTGTCCGGTTGCGATATAGCCTTGGGCGGTTTGGTTGAGCTGGCCGTACGGATTTGGAGGTGACTGAGATGGGGCTGTTTTTGACGCCTCTGGGCTATGAGATCCGCCGCCGAAGAAATTCCCAAAGAAGCCGGCAATCCCTGAGTGGCCATGGTTTTGCGGCTGATCAGCAGGGGTTGGAGCAGGTGGAGTTGCCATCATTTGGCCGGGCATCGGAGCCGTGGCGGGCATGAAACGCAGGGAGATGAGAGCGTCTCGCAAACTGCAGGTGCGATCCTTGCTATGTCTGATGGCCTGGATGAGTTGGTCGGAAGTGATCACGCCAGCCTGGACAAGCCAACTGCCCACAACCAAATCGTCCATAGCAGGTTCAGTGGTGTTGTGAGGGGATTTTTGGTCCACGGTCGGAGCCTCTTCGATTGGTTGTTTTGATATCTGTAGATCAGGGATGATCCAAGAGATTATTCTGCCTGATATTACATCGCTAAAAAGCGACTGGGTTATCGTGCAGGTCCTTCCTGGATTTGATGATCTTATTTTTGTCTCTGGCAACAAGATAAGCCAGAGGCAATCAAAGAATTTTTCGAAATCTATCCAGATTGGTCGGTAAGAGCCATGTCGATATGATCCATGGGTGGTCAGTTTTTGGTTCATCGTTCGCAACCAGGCGGGGCTATCGCCAAGCTGGCCAGTAAATCATGAGAGTCGATGAGCGAAATTTGGAGTCAATTCTGGCGGACCATTAAAGCCAGTTTTGACTTGAAACTAAACTCGATTTTTGAATTTTAATTGAAAAGTGGAACCTTCTCCAAGTTTGCTCATGACGGAATATTCTGCGTCAAGGGCCGTTGCAATTCGAGACACGATGGCAAGGCCCAGGCCAAATCCTTCAATTCCATTGTTTCTGTTGTCGCTGGAACGAAAAAACGGATCAAACACCTGTGCAGACTCTGTTTCTTTGATTCCTTTGCCAAAATCTTGGACTTCAATAATTGTACTTCCAGCTGGAGTTGCAACTCGAACGATGACCTTCGAGCCAGAGTCGCTGTACTTGATTGCATTATCAATCAGATTGTCGATGGCTTGACCGAGCATTGCAGAATGCGATTGGAGTACAGTTTTGAGGGATTCGTTGATCTCAATCTTGATGTCGTTCGACCTTGGATGATCATTCCAGCTGGTGTTGAGGTGGTCTTTAAGCCATTGCGTTAAATGAATGTTTTCAAGTTTGGAGGTAATGGATTCCGCATCGGCTCTGGCAAGAAATAATAGTAGTTCCACAATTTTCTGGAGGCGTATGACTTGCAGTCTGGCGGAATTCAAAACGCGTTGATACTCTGCCGGATCGCGCTCACGTCGCAGCGCCACATCAAGTTGGCCGAGCATGGCCGTGAGCGGTGTTCGCATCTGGTGGGAGGCTTCGCTGGTAAACCGAGACTGTTGAGCAAATGAATATTCGAGGCGATCCATAAGTCCGTTGAACGCCTCGGAAAGTAATTGCAATTCGTCGCGGGTTGGCATGGAATCAAGTCGATAAGAGAGATGGTCGGCTGTAATCCGCTTCACTGCTTTGCTCATGTCGCTTAATGGAGCAAGCGCTTTCTTGCAAAACCATCGGCCTAGTACGGCTGCGATAATCCAGGCAGAGCCGGCTACAAAAGTAAGAGTCCAGGCGAGGCGGCTTAATGAATAAGACATGGTTTTTAATGGCCAGGCGGTGATAAAAACCAATCCTTGATGGAGTTTTTTTCTCTCGCTCACCTTGGCGTTCTTATAATTTCCCGAATCGAGCCTGATTTTAAAGATTCGCCATTCTTGATTGGTCCATTTGTAGTTCTCTTGAGTAATGGAATTGACAGGGGCGTTTGATCGGGAAAATTCCGAGACCGGAAATGTGAGCTCCTGTGAGCTGTCCACCATATGACCTGA
>CAMBZY010000277.1 GCA_945872325.1 Candidatus Kuenenia stuttgartensis
CAGCCTTTTCGCCGATTCTGGACTTCGAACTCCACAAAAATGTTCGACAATTCTCGCTGCACGTTCTATTGCGTCTGACCCTTCACAGCGTTATCGTTAGCAGTATCCACTCCAGGATCCCGCCTGAAAACACTTCGAGGTGATTTAAAATCATGATTTTCCGTCGCTTTGCCAATTCTATTGGCCAATGCGCAGGGCTTTTTGCCGTCGCGTTGACACTGATCGCACAAGGTTCTGCTCTTTTTGCCCAGGTAGGGCCGGCTGAAAGCCGCGAAGGGCTTGTCGAACTCTCAGGCCAGGATCCAAGGCTTAAAGGCCACTACGCTGTACCAGGTTTTAAAGTCCAGATTGTGGCCAGCGAACCTGCCATTATCGACCCAACCGCCATGGCTTTTGACGACCAAGGTCGCCTGTACGTCTCAGAATGGCGTAAAGCCGATCACATGTTCGACACCTTCGACGTGATCAAACTGCCTGAAGGCGGAACCCAGCGCATCACTCGCCGCCGCAAGGCCTCCACAGACATCGTTAAAAGACTTGAAGACCGTGATAAGGACGGTATTTACGAACACTCCGAAATCGTCGTTGATGGAGCAGAAATGCCTTCATCCATTTTCCCTTGGAAGGGTAGCCTGTACCTGACCTGCGTTGGACGCCTGGAAAAATGGTCGGACGAAGACGGTGACGGCAAATTTGAGACCCGATCTATTGTTGCTGACGGCTTTTGTGGCTTTTATCACCACTGGCTTTCCGGCATGACCCTCGGAACCGACGGCTGGCTTTATCTGACGGCTGGCGACAACGACAATCACGTGGTTGGATCCGACGGATCTCGCGTGGAGATCTCACGATGCGGCGGAGTCATCCGCAGCCGTCCTGATGGCTCACGCATGAACATGTTTGCCATGGGCTTCCGGAACCCTTACCGCGACCTCGTCTTTAACAGCAATTTCGACGCCTTTGTGGTCGACAACGACAACGAAGACGGCTCGAAATTCCAAGGCGTCCGTCTCATAAATCCCGTTGAAGAAGGCGATTACGGCTGGCGTCTCCTGCCAGGTGCTTTCTGCTGCAGGCCTGACTTCGACCGTGGTGCTGTGGACGGTGAACTGCCTGGCAAGCTCCCGATTGTTGCCAAAACCGGCCGTGGAGCACCTGCCGGGCTCTCCGTTTATCACGGCACAGCCTTCCCCGAACGATTCCGCGACTTGATGATCTATCCCGACGTATTCCGTAAGCTGGTCAGGGCTTATGAAGTGGAGCCAAAGGGCGGAGCAAACATCCTGAAGCGCGAAATCACTCTGATGACCGCTGACGATGACCTCTTCCGACCATGCCAAACCGTGGTTGGACCGGACGGTGCCATGTACGTTCTCGACTGGCGATCAAACTCCGGTGGAGCCGGCCGACTTTGGGGCGATGGCCAATTTGGGCGCCTTTACAAAATCACCTGGGGCGGAACCGATAAAGAACCTGCTCTGGCAGCTCGTCCGAAAAACGATTGGACGCATGTCACCGGCGCCACCGACGCTGCTCTGCTGAGCATGTTGCGTAGCCTTGATTATCAACAAGCGGATCGTGCCCTGCGTGAACTTGTTGAACGCGGCGCCAAAAGCCGTGCTGGCCTGTTCGCACTGTTGAACGACAAGCAAGCTCCTGTGCGTGCCAGAACCCTTGGCCTTCAAGGCCTTAGGCAGCTTTGGAACGGCGATGTGGAAGCCGCTTTAATCACAGCTTTGAACGACCCTGAATTCCAAATCCGCCGGCTTGCAGCTCAGGCACTCTCATGGGAACCTGTCAAAAGTCGCCCTGATTTTGTTCCAGTTCTGGAATCGCATCTGGCTCGCGAAGCCAATGGTCAAGTTCTTCGTGAACTGGCTCTTGCTGTAGGTCGTCACGCCACAGACAATCCAGCCCGTGCTGCAGAACTCATGCTGAACTGGCTCCATGATCACTCAAATCAGGATGTCGCAACTCGCGACGCCTTCATCCGATCCATCGAGCGATTGGGCGAAACAGCTGTTGAAGTGGTGGCCCAGACGATCCGTCTTGGGACGGACAGCAAGCGGGCGAATGCCGTGGGCGTTTTCTCAGCCATGCGAACCGAACCAGCCGCTCGCCGGTTGCCGGATCTCGTGATTCTACCGAACCTTTCAGCCGACGACCGCCTGGTTTTTGTACGGATGTTCAAAGACATCCCACTCAACATTCCAGTTGCCACAGCGAAACTGGTTCAATTTGTTCAAGCCAATCCTGATCTGGACGCCCGAATTGAATTGGCTACTCTGCAAAACGTTCGTCTTGCTGGACTTCCAGCTCACGACCTGATCGCCCGACTGCTCGACGATTCCGATGAATCCGTCCGAGTGGCAGCCGTTCAATATGCTTCTGAAAGCCGATTCCCAAAGCTGGGCGAAAAGCTGGCGGATCGCTTGACAGACACCCGTCGTTCACCTGCTGAACGCCTGGCTACCCTGCGTGCACTTCGGTCCACAGGCAAAGCGGCTTTTGATGTGATCGCCAAAGCGGCTGAAGGCTCCGATACGGATCCGACCTGGACAATCGCCGTTCTGCGTGGACTGGCTGAAACCAATCGCAATCTAGCCATTCCTTACCTGGAAAAGGCTTTGTCGAGTGCCTCTGAAGAAGTGCATGCCGATGCACTGGCCCTGCTCGGCGAGCAGCCCCAGACAGCCCTTCGACTCGGCCAGCTTTATGTCGAAAACAAGCTCAAGCCCGGCGATGCACCTAACGTGCTGGCGGCCTTGCGCAAGTTCGATACAGAAGCTCACCGCACAGTTCAAGACAAGATTCAGAAGCAAATCGAAGCCTCCATCAAGTCCATCGATCGCATTGCTCTGGCAGGACTTGTAGAAAAAGCCGACCCTTGGCGCGGGATGGGCGTCTTCTTGAAAGAAGGCGGCGGACGCTGCACCACTTGTCACAAAATGGAGAGTGTGGGCGGTAATGTCGGGCCAGCTTTGACAGGCGCTTTCCAAAGCTATTCTGTCGAGAAGTTGATCGAGTCGATTCTGGAGCCTTCCAAAGAGCTCAAAGAAGGCTACGAATCCTACAAGGTCGCCCTCAAAAACGGCCGTGTTGTTTCTGGTATCAAAGTGAGCCAGGATGCCAAAACACTGGTCTTGCGCGAAGCTTCAGGCCAGGAACTCCGTATCGACGTGGCGGAGATCGACGAACAGGCTCGTGAATCCATAAGCCTGATGCCAGTTGGACTTGTGGCTGACCTTTCGCAACAGGAACTGGCAGACCTTCTGGCATTCCTTCGCCATAAGCCAGCTCAGGAATCGCTCAAAACCATCGAACGCGTCAAACGGGTGATGGCGATCGGACCTGTCCCTATGGAAGAGGACGGTAAGAGCGTTTCACTGGCTCAGCCCAATCTCGCCAAAACCATGGTCGGTCAGGAAGGTCAAAACATCGGCTGGGTCGCTCTGGACACATCCACTGCCGGAACGATGAACCTTCGAGGCCAGTTTGGAACCAACCCAGGCCGGGCTTATGTCTCCGTCTGGATCGAGTCGCCCGTGGTACAGCCCATCGGGATTCGGGTCGGCGTGGAAGGTGCATCGCGATTGTATCTGAATGGGGCCAAGGTCGCTTCATTGAAACCATCTGTAAGTGCCCGCCCTGACGATACACCTGTGGTTCTGCCTCTGAAAAAAGGCTGGAACCAGGTGACGATGGCTTCGGATCGGGCCTCTGTTGGTGAAAATCGCCTGCAAATCCAGGTTCAATCCGCCGTACCTGTCAAACTCTCGGCCACTGGCCCGGAAACAACAACCGCCGCCTCGGAAGAATGATTCCGTGAGCTGACTTTGGTTGTCTTGCCGTACTTCATGCAGAGAGGCCGTTCACGGAATGGCCTCTCTGCTATTTTTTGGGCTTTTTTATGTCATAACGCGGTAAACATTAAAAACTGAGCGGCACGAATCACCGACGTTCGTTCTGTATCGCTGATCTTATTCTTGACCAATAGTTCGCGAATCGTACCGAGCGTTTTTTCGACAAGATTCAATTGATATCCGCCCAGTTTCAGGCCACTTGCAGGCGACTTCATTTCTTCAAGCACAGCCGCAATCACCTTCATCTCATCAGGAGCAGCCAAGGCTTTATCACTCCAAGGCTCAATCCGGGCATCATCCGCAGCTGTTCTCACCGTGGTACAAATCAATTCACTGATCTGGTGCAACTTCGGATAATCGAGAGTTTCCGGGCGATCGTTCGCCGAGTGATATTCGTTGCACTCGCCGGTTGAGAAAAACAGATAGGGGACTTTTCTCGTCATAAAAGGCCCATAATCACTTCGCACACCAACCAGATCCGTGCCAAGAAGACCCGCCTTGATCGAGAGCCCACGGCTGGCCAGTTTCAGCCAGTCACGACTTTCGGGAAGTCGCTCGCTACCGATCACAAAGACCCAGTCGCGGCAGATTCCCGAAAGGCTTCGGCCGATCATATCGGCAGTGACAAACAATTTCAGAGATTTCTCTTCCATAGGCATATGGGCTGCAAAATAACGCGAGCCGAACAGTCCAAATTCTTCCAAATCGAATGCTACAAAGAGAATACTGCGTTTTGGACGATTCTCAGGGCGAGCGAACCAGGCAGCACTTTCCAGAAGCATGGCCACCCCACTGGCGTTGTCGTCAGCCCCTGCATAGATCTTGCCGTTTCCCTCATTCTTCCCAAGATGGTCCCAATGGGCCGACAGAATGATCCACTCGCGGCTCAGAACAGGGTCAGAGCCTTCCACTTTTGCGGCAATATTTCTGCCAATCACTTTGCCAGATGTTCCCTGAATTACGTCTTGCGTGTATGACGTATCGAATCCTGGCTTTAAGTGACTATTCTTGAAGTGGTTAACGATATAATCAACAGTTTTTTCTGACCCTTTGCCACGACGGCCGGCAAACTCTTCGGAAGCGAGTGTAAAGACATGTTTTTTAAGGACTTGAGCATCAAGTTGAGCCGCATGCTGCGGCATTTTTGACTGAGCATGAGCCAGTCCGCCGGCGAACGCCAGAAGCCCAATCAAATTCAGGCAAATCGGGAATA
>CAMBZY010000278.1 GCA_945872325.1 Candidatus Kuenenia stuttgartensis
AGGGTTCGATCTGGCATCCACAGCAATCTGTTGGAGAGAGTCAGGGCCCGTCAGTTTGATCGATGCTGGTTTAACAACGATTTCAGATATCTGTGGCCGGATCTGATCCGCACCTGAAACGTGTAACACTAATAGGAACAATAAGATAAGAGTCTTTGACAGGACGTGATGAAGCATGTGTTGCATGGCGAAAAACCTGTCGGCGGGAAGGGCGGGAGACATGTTTTTTCAAAAAACACATCGGAAGGCTGGCCGATCTATTCGGATAATGAAATGTATAGCTTCTTTGAGGAATGAACAAGGGAAAAATTGGAATCTCAAAAATGTTAGGGGTAAAAATGTCCGGATTGTAAGGGACCTGGGCTTTCAATCCGGAATTGAGGAATTGTCAAATAACGAGTAGCCAATGGCATGGGGATCCGTCTGAATGGAGAGTCTTCCTGAGAGTAAAGGGAGGTAGATGTGTCGGAAATAAACAAAAATCCCGTATTTATAAACGTTTAGGTCGTGTATGAGTCTGTATGGGTCAGGTTTTGGCCGTTTTTCACCATGGCCGGATTTTCTGAGCGAAAAAGACGAACTTTCTGAAATTAGGCTCTTCTAAAAACAGGTGTTTATCATATACCTTATAGGTCTTTACGTTGGTGTAAGGGGTGATTGGTCGCGAGAGTTTTCGAGTCTTATGCTGGACAAAGACTCAAAAGGTGGTTATAAAGAGTGGGTAAGTTGTTTGCAAAAACACTTACACGACCGGGTAGCTCAGTTGGTAGAGCATCGGACTTTAATGGTCGGTGTCAGCCGATAATGAGAGCCTTCAACGGAAATAAACCAACCGTTGGAAGTGCATGTTGCGAATTGCTGGAAAGCCCTGACAGCCTCACACGCCACAGCAGGATCGGTAACGATGACTGCGAAGGCATGAAAAGCGGTGAGGATTGGGTGATCAGCAGGCGAGGTTCCTTCGGCTTCGAGGGAATCGGCTTCAGAGACTAAGCGCGACACACCTGAAATGGTGATGATATAGTCCAGACTCTCAACAAGAAGGTCGTAGCTCGAAAAAAAGCTATCGTTCTTCAAGGCCGGTGAAAACCGGTGAGGTAAGTTAATCCGTGGGTCGAGGGTTCGAGTCCCTCCCCGGTCATTCTTCAACTAGATTCTCAAGGTTTATCGCCTTGAGAATTTAGTTTGATTGAAGCTGAGCTTGATTTGACCGAGTGTCGATGATATGCTCTGTAACAATCTGATTTGATACACAATTCGATCAACGTTCGAGCCAGTGAGCCTGACCCATGAAGACTAAGACAAAGCACAAGAAAAGTTCCGCCTGGCGTCGTAAAGCAAATAGCAGCCCTATTGCTAAAGGTCGTAAGGCCAAGCGTAAGGGCCGTAACCCAGGCAAGATGAAGCACATCGGCGGTCGCGGTCTGTGATTGATCGCTGCTGACTCGAGATATCCTGATTGGATTCAAAGCGGAGCAATCTCCGCTTTTTTTATTGTTTTTAGGTTGTTTTGAACTCTGGATCTGCCAAGATAAGTAATAGAACTCAATCTCCAAAAACTCGAAAAGTGAATGCTTACAAATCGGTTCTGAACGCTTTGCGATCGAGACGCTCCCTAGTAAGGATCATTCATGAGCAGGTTTCCCACTCTGTTCAACGGGCTTTATCGAATCAGTCTGATCTTTGGCCTGCTAAACATGCATGCCCAGGGTGCTGAACCGGTTGCCAGCAAGATTGACTTCAGTCGAGACATTCGCCCGATCCTTTCGAATCATTGCTGGAACTGCCACGGACAGGATGAAGCTTCGCGTAAGGCAAAGCTCCGTCTGGATATACGCGATCATGCGATCGGTAAGACGGCCAGCGATGATTTTGCGATTGTCCCTGGAGACTCCAACTCCAGCGCGATGGTCGAACGAATCGAAGCCAACGACGACTCTCAGATGCCTCCCAAGTCGTTTAAAAAGCCTCTTTCAAAAACTCAGCAAGAGACTCTCAAACGCTGGATTTCAGAAGGTGCCCCATACGATACTCACTGGGCTTTCAGTATGCCCAAGCGGGCACAGAGTTTACCGTCTGTAAAGAACACGAATTGGCCGCGTAACGCGATCGATCGGTTTGTGCTTCAGAAGCTCGAATCAGAGGGTCTGTCGCCATCTCCTGAAGCAGATCGCGGCACTTGGCTGAGACGCGTCACTTTAGACCTCACCGGCCTTCCGCCCACACCTCAAGAGAGTAAGTTATTTCTCGAAGATCAGTCATCCAAAGCATTTGAAGTCGTGGTGGATCGTCTTTTGGGATCTCCCAGATATGCCGAACGCATGGCCATGCACTGGCTTGATGCTGCCCGATATGCGGACACCAACGGCTACAACAACGATGAAGTTCGCACGCTTTGGCCGTGGCGAGACTGGGTGATCCAAGCCTTTGCAAGCAACAAGCCTTACGATCAATTTCTGACGGAACAGCTTGCAGGTGATTTACTTCCGAACTCCACCCAGAGCCAGAAAGTGGCCACGGGCTTCAACCGCAACCATGTTCTGACGACCGAGGGCGGAATCATCGAAGAGGAGTACAGGGTTGAGTATGTGGCCGACCGTGTTCACACCACATCGACGGTTTTCATGGCCCTTTCGCTTCAGTGTGCCCGCTGTCACGACCACAAATACGACCCTATTTCGCAGCGCGACTACTATCGTTTTGCTGGCTATTTCAACAATATTCCCGACAAGGTGGTTTCTTACAGTCAGGGTCGCATGGCCGAACCCCTGATGAAGGTCCCTTCTCCAGCCCAACAGGCCCAGAAGTCGAAGCTGGAATCGCGGCGAGACGAACTTTCTGGGTTAATCAAATCTCGAATGTCTTTGATCGACGGCGATTTAGAGAAGTGGGAATCTCAGCTCACAACCGACCAGATTGAAAAGCTTGGTCAGACCGGCCTGGTGGCCCACTTTCCGCTCGATGAAGCAACTGGTTCAGTTTATGCAAACCTAGTCGCACAAAGTGTTCAAGGCTCGGGTAAAGGGAAATTGGAATCTACAGAAGGTCGGCTTGGGCGGGCTCTTGATTTCACGAGTGATCGCTATATCGAGGCTGGTCAGACAGGTTCCTTTGAATCGGATCAGGCTTTTTCCGTTTCGGCGTGGATCTTTCCAAATAAGCCTGGTACCGGCACCGTGGTTTCCAAGATGGACGATGCCAACGCCTTTCGTGGTTACGACGTGATACTTGAAGACGGCAAACTGGCCAGCCACTTCGTCAACCACTGGCCCGACAAGGGCTTTAAAGTGATCACCAAACAAGCGATCCCAACCGATACCTGGCATCATGTCGTCGTGTCGTATGACGGGTCAAAAAAAGCTTCAGGAGTCAAGATTTATGTCGATGGAAAAGCGCAAGAGCTGACCATTCCGACGAACAATCTTCTGGAAGGGACCCTGAAAACCGAGAAGCCGTTCCACATCGGCCGTCGCCAGAATTCATCCCCATTCCTGGGCAAAATCGACGACGTTCAGCTCTATTCTGAAGTCCTCGGGATGGATTCCGTCAGCCGGATCGCCAGCGGGCAGTCGCGGGGCAATTTGAAAGAGGTCTTGAAACTTCAGCAATCCAAACGCAGTCCTGACCAGATTGAGCGGCTCAAGGGATATTATCTGGATCAGGTGGATAGCCCGTCACGCCTTTGGAGGACAGAACTTGCGGAAATTCCGAAGCAGCTTGCCGAGCTTGACAAAGCGATCCCGGTGACCATGGTGATGGCTGAAATGACGCCTCGCCGGCCGACTCATATTCTCAAGCGTGGGCAGTACGATCAGCATGGCGATCAGGTGGAACCTGGATTTCCTGGAGTTTTTAACGGTCAATCCAAGGAGTCGTCAAGTCGGCTGGATATGGCCCATTGGCTGACCAATCCGACCCACCCGTTGACTGCGAGAGTGGCTGTCAATCGTTGGTGGGAGATCCTGTTTGGAGTCGGATTGGTCGAAACGGTCGAAGATTTTGGTGTTCAGGGAGCACTTCCCACCCATCCGGAACTGCTGGATTGGCTGGCCACGGAACTGGTTGGCCGGAACTGGAACACGCAAGAGATTCTGAAACTGATGGCACTGTCAGCCACTTACAGGCAGTCGTCAAACGTCACGCCGAAGGCTCTTGAAAAAGATCCGAGAAACCAACTTCTGGGCAGAGGACCGCGATATCGCCTGCCCGCCGAAACAGTGCGTGATAACGCTCTGGCCATCAGCGGACTGCTGGTCGAAAAAGTCGGTGGGCCAAGCGTTAAACCATATCAACCAGAAGGCTTATGGGAAGATGTATCGGTCGAGAGACGCGATAAATATGCCCCTGATCTCGGCCCTGATCTCTATCGCAGAAGCATGTACACATTCTGGAAGCGGACTTGTCCACCGCCCGGCATGGCCGCTTTTGATGCCCCTGATCGCGAAACCTGCGTCATGCGAAGGGCACGTACGAACACACCCATGCAAGCCTTGGTTCTGCTAAATGACCCGACTTATGTTGAGGCTGCAAGAAGGTTTGCGGAACGAGTGCTTCTGGAGTCGAAAACAGATCAGGACAGATTGGCTTTTGCCTATCAACTGGCTCTGGGTCGATCGCCACAACCTGAGGAATCCAAGGTGCTTATGCGCGTTTACGATTCTGCCAGATTGCGTTTCGACAAGGATAAGGCGGCTGCCGAAAAGCTGATCACGATTGGTCATTCAAAACGATCAGAAAATCTTGATCCCAAAGAACTTGCTGCGTGGACCACGGTCACCAGCATGATCCTGAATCTGGATGAAACCATCTCAAAACCATGAGAAATCAACAGATCGTCAAACCTTCTGAACCTGACATGAACCGGAGACTGTTTTGCCAGTCCACGGCTCTGTCAGCTGGATTACTGGTTCTTCCAGCAGACGCCCAGACTGTGCTTCAAGCAGGTCTAACCATCACTAACCCTCTGTCAAGACAGGTCTTGCAAAGGGAAGGCTATGATCCGGCACACGCTTATGACCACGAGCCCGGCGGATCGAAGCTGGGCTTTGCGAATGTCACAGTCAA
>CAMBZY010000279.1 GCA_945872325.1 Candidatus Kuenenia stuttgartensis
TGTCGAGCCTTTGGCCCTAAAACCAGATCTCATTGAATGCAACCAACCCGGAATTCGGCATGAGCCTTGATCTATCTGGTAAGACGTAAGCTAACGGCCTGATTCATCACCCCTGAAACTTGAATTCAACGATCGCGAAATCATCCGAAAGGACCATTTCACCTTGCGAATTCCGGGCACTCACCAAAAGATGTTCCATGGGCGATGACATTGCTTCTGGAGGATCTTCTGCAAGCAGTTCTTTTAAATCTTCGAAGCTCCACATGTTACCGCTTTGGTTGTCCCGAATCTCATAGACACCGTCAGAAAAAAGATAGAGCCTGTCGTCCGGATTGAGCGTTACAGATTCATTCTCGTAATCCATTTCATCAATCCCGATAAACGGGCCGGTGGATGGCAGCTCATCCACAATTTTGGAATTGCCCCTGACGATCAGGGCAGGTGGGTGACCTGCTCCAGAGTATTTCAGGGTTCGAGTTGGTGCGTGATAAACGCCGTACCAGATGGTGAAATATTTACCGGTCTTGGGATCCAGCGGATAGATTTTAGCCAGTTCCGCAAGGACTTGCCCGGGATTATGGAAGTCCACGCCGGGCAGAACCTGTCGCCTCAACATATCACCCACAGAGATGGAGAGCAGGCAAGAGCCGACTCCGTGGCCGCTGGTGTCCAATAAGTAGAGTGCGAAGTGGTCGGCATCCATCGGCCAATAGCCGAAAATATCGCCACCGACCATGCTGCAAGGCTCAAAAATCCAGTTGGCCTGAATCGGACCGGTCTTGATCGGATCAGGCAGTTGGCCAAGCACATAATCGGCAGCCTGAATCAGGTCGTTGGCAATTTGCTGGTACGCGTTATTACGCTCGACCATCGCCCGATAGGCTTTCGAGTGATATCGTACGCGAGCGAGCAGTTCGAGCCGATCCGGCAGCTTCACGATATAATCGTTGGCACCTTCAGCGAATGCGTCGGACTTGACTTTGGGGTCTTCCGTAGCCGAGAGCATGACCAGCGGAATCTCCTGAGTGCGCGAGTCATCTTTAAAGAGCCTCACCATTTCAAGGCCTTCCACGTCCGGCATCACCAGATCCTGAAGGATCACTGTCGGCTTAAAGCTGATCGCCTTGCTCATGGCCTCGCTGGCGACCGTGCAAAACGCAACGGTAATATCCGATTCCTTCTGGAACATGGCTTCCACCATGAGACAAAGAACGCGGGAGTCATCGACAACCAGAACCCGGCATTCCAAGGGTGACTTGAGCATGAGTCTGACAGGCTCCTTGATCGTGTTCTCTATGCTGTTTGTCAGGGCCGTTTTTCGATATGTTTTTCTATCTTATCACGAGAATCAGACAGCAGATTTAAAACATTTGTTGGCGATCGAAAACTTTCTGCATTGAGTCCTGTACCGTTTCGGTCTATCATCGCGTAATCAAGATCAAAACCCGCCTGATCCAGAATCCTCTGCTCTCCAAAACTCGTGGTGTCAGTCATCTCACAAAGAGTCAGCGGATTTCCCAGCCGATCTGCACGCGACAGCCAAGGAATAATCAGAATGAATGTTAGCCTACGTCGTCATTTGAATCCAGTTTTCTGGCTTTTGGCACTGTGCCTCATCTGCTCTTCAAACGCACGGGCAGACTTGCCGGAAGTGGCTGAAGGCTTTGAAATCCGCTTGTTTGCAGCCGTTCCAGCCGCGACTTTCCCCTGCCAGGTGGCCACGGCATCGGACGGAGCTTTGTTTGTGGCAGAAGATCCGATGGATCAAACCGGCCCTTATGAAGCCGACCACGGCCGGATTGTTCGCTTCGCACCGGGCAAGGACGGCAAGCCATCGAGCGATAAGCCCACGATTTTCGCTGACAATCTCCGTGCCGTCTTCGGAATGGCCTGGCGAGACGGTGCCCTTTATGTCATGCACATGCCTTATCTGAGCATCTTTCGCGATACGGATGGCGACGGTAAAGCCGATCAGCGTAAGGACTTGTTCAAGGATCTCGGGCCAGGCCCCAAATCGCTCAACGACCACATCGTCAGCGGCCTTCAGTTCGGCATGGACGGTTGGCTTTATATCAGCGTGGGCGATAAAGGCGTCCCCGCAGCGACTCGTCCTGAGGATGGAAAGAAGGTTCAGATCAAAGGCGGTGGAACGATTCGCTGTCGTCCAGATGGAACAGGTCTGGAAGTGATTTCCAGTGGGACTCGCAATCACCTTGAGCCGAATCTGGACAGCCACGACAATCTCTTCACCTACGACAACACGGACGACGGCGAAGGCTGGTGGACGCGCGTCACTCACCACATCGACGGCGGCTATTTTGGATATGCCTACGACTATCACAACTATCGCCACCGGATGCTTGACCGGATTGTCGAATATGGCGGTGGATCCCCTTGCGGTGGAGTGGTTTACAAAGAAGATTCGTGGCCTGAGAAATATCAGGATATGGCATTTTGGGCCGAGTGGGGCAAACGCGAAGTGCGCGGCATCAAATTCAAGCGCAAAGGTGCTTCCTACGAACTTGGTGAACTGGTTGAGTTTGTAAAGCCTGGGAAAGTGGATAATTTTCGCCCGATTGACCTCGCGATATCCTCAGACGGTTCCACGCTTTACATCGCTGACTGGTCGATGGGCGGCTGGAATAACAAGACCGAAAAACTGGGCCGGATTTATGCCGTCACGCCCAAAGAGCAAAAGCCGCTGGCCCCACGAGGCAAGAATTCAGACACGATTACGGACCTGATCAAGCAGCTCTCTCACCCTGCTTTCGGCGAGCGTATGCGTGCTCAAAATGCCATCATTGCTAAGGGTTACAGCAAAGAATCTGTCTCAGCCATTCAGGCCGCACTTGCCAGCCCAGGCACACCCGTGCTGGCCAAGCGTCACTTGATCTGGACACTCGAAGGGGTGGCGGGCGGTGGACCCGATTCCACCCTGCCGATCATCGAGCAACTCAGAATTTCAACCGATGCCGATGTGCGAGCTCAGGCCGCACGTGCTTTGGGCCTGCGTCAGCCAGCGATTGCGGTGGATCCGTTAAAAGCCGCTTTGAAAGATGCTTCACCGGTCGTCCGGCTTCAGGCTCTGATCGCACTGGGGCGTTTGGGAGATGAATCGGCGATCACGGCCATCGTGCCAATTCTTGGCGATTCCGATCCCTATCTTGATCACTCTGCAAGGGTTGCGCTGCGACGCATTGGCCATTTCGACGAATCGGCCAAGGCAGGTCTGGCTTCTGCAAACGCTTCAGTTCGCAAAGGCACGCTTGTCATGCTGGAGCAGCAATACGACCTGAAAGCTGCAAAAGCTCTGGCTGACTATGCTTCAGACGTCTCCAACCCTGCCGCTGAACGGGCCATGGCCGTGACGTATCTGGCCGAAGTGCATCGCAAAATTCCCCCTTGGGATGGTTCCTGGTGGGGCACTCGGCCGACGCGAGGCATCATTCCAGCCAAAGTGGATTCGTGGGTAGGCACTGATTTTGTGCTGTCACAGATCCGCAATCGTCTGGCTGATCCAACCGCTCAAATTCGATTGGCTTCGATTTCTACGGTGACTGAGACGAAGGACAAACAGGCCATTGAAATTCTCAGGGCCAATCTTCGAGCCGAAAAAGAGACCCCAATTCGCCTGAAAGTGATTGAAGCCCTTGCGGCTCTTAAGGATAACGGTTCTGTGACGGCGTTGGCTGATCTGGCAACAGATCGCCAGGTTGGACCTCAGGCCATGACTGCACTTGGCGCGATTGGTGATGAAACGGCTGTAAAGGCTTTGCTGGGAACGGTCCAAAGTGACTCGATTAAAGCATTTCCAGAGACACTGATTGCAGGGTTGACAGCTTTGGGCAAGGCACAGGCTCAGGAACCCGTCAAAACGGCCCTGACGCAGATCGCTGGAATGATCACGAATTCCAACAAACAGGTGCGATCGGCGGTGGTTGCCCTGCTTGCCGACCATCCGAAGGTGGAAGTGGCTCGGGATACTCTGCGCAAGTCGATGAACGACAATGATAACGACGTTGTGAAGACAGCGATGGCTGCGATTGCGAAAATCAAAGACAAAGAGAGTATCCCTACACTTCTCAAGCGGGCTGGCGACAACTCCACCCGATTCGAGGCGATGACAGCACTTGCAGAAATGCCTGACCCTCGGTCGGCCCGGATTTATCTCGCTGGTCTAACCGAGAAGAGTCCACAATTGCGCAAGGCGAGTTCAGCGGCCTTGGCTCAAATTCAAAAAGAAGCCATTCCAGTACTGGAGCTTTTGGCAAGCCGTAAGGAACTTCCAAGCACAGCACTTACGGAACTTAGAAAGATTTACAATCGCCCCATTCCGATCAAGAAATGGCACTTGATCGGCCCATTTGCCAAGGGCGATAACGCCGAGGTGGACCCCTCAGCCACGATCGACTTCAAACAACCGATGGTTGGTCGTAAGGGTATGAAGGTGCAGTGGATGGAGCAGACCACGGACCATCTGGCAGGCATGGTTGATCTGGCCAAACCTTATGGTGGTGAGACCGACCAATTTGCCTTCGGCGTGGCGAATCTGACGAGCCGAGAGGCCCGAAAGGCTCAGATGGTGGTCGGTTCTGACGACTCGTTGACGGTTTGGCTAAACGGCGTAAAGGTCTACAGCTTCAAAGATTCTCGCGGATATCAGGCTGATTCCAGTTCGGTTGAGATCAGCCTGAAGGCAGGCGAAAATCGCTTCATCATCAAGTGTGGCAACAACGGCGGCCCGTGGCAGTTTTCCGTGGGTGTCAATGAGATTGGCGATTACGCCTTTCTCAAGGGTGCCGCACCGGGCCAGTTTGATGCCGAAGAGTTTCGCAAGAAAGCCGTGGCGGAAGCCGGCGACGCAGTCAGGGGCCAAAAGCTGTTTGCCGACGTAAAGGGCCTGGCCTGCGTCAAATGTCATGCCGTGGGTGGGCAGGGTGGAGCTGTCGGGCCAGAATTGAGCGGCTTGGCGGCCAAGTACAACAAGGATGAAATCGCGACATCCATTCTTTACCCATCTGCCAAAATAGCCTCAGGTTACGAGTCCCTGATCGT
>CAMBZY010000280.1 GCA_945872325.1 Candidatus Kuenenia stuttgartensis
TAAAAAATGAGGCATGGAGCCTTGGCTGTGTCAGAATCCTTAAATAAACCCGATTTCGGGTTGACCGACCTTCCGAGCCTGTCGATTTTGATACCAGCCCACAATGAAGCGGCTGGGCTTGCGACTTTACTGCCTGCCATTTTGGACGTTTTCAAGGCTTGGCCCAATCCACCCGTCTGGGAAGTGATCGTGGTTGACGACGGCTCAACTGATTCCACGAGCCAGATTGTGGCCCATTTTTCCGTATCTGAACCACGTCTGAAACTGGTTAAAAATCATCGGCAAAGTGGTCAGTCCACAGCACTTGCAATCGCCACAAAACATGCGGGTGGACAATGGCTGGCCACGCTCGATGCCGATGGACAGAATGACCCTGCCGACATCCCCCGACTCTGGGCGGAAGCGTGCGAGTCGAATTCGGATGCCGTTCTGGGCTGGCGTGAAAAGCGTCAGGATAACCACCGCACCCGATGGGTCAGCAAGATTGCCAACAGGGTCAGAAATTGGGTCCTCGGGCAAGAGATTCGCGACACCGGTTGTTCCACCCGACTCTTGAAAGCCTCTCTGGTGAACGAGTTGCCGCGATTTGAAGGCTGGCACCGGTTCCTTGGCCCAATGCTGGCGGCACGTGGTGCAAAAATGACTCAAATTGCGGTGAAGCATCACCCGCGTTCCAACGGAACTTCGCACTATCATTGGCGTAATCGAGGATTGAAGGTCGTGATCGATCTTCTTGGTGTGGCATGGCTTAACCGCCGCCAATTGCGATTCGACCACGCTTTGTTCCCGACAGATATCAGAGCCGATTCAGGCCATAAATTCGTCCCTCCACCGGCACATTTCAGACCATCGGAATTTCAGGGACAATTCTCAGAACATCCATCAGCCCAGAGGTTTGAATCATGAATGCCTGGTCACAGTCGTTCGACAATTGGCTGATTCTGGGGTTGATGGGGCAGGGGGTATTCTCGGCCCGATTCCTGACCCAGTGGCTGGCCAGTGAACGGGCTGGCAAAAGCATCATCCCAACCTCATTCTGGTGGATGAGCCTTGTGGGCTCGATCATGCTCTTTATTTATGGCCTTCAGAGACGAGAACCTGTGCTGGTGATTGGTCAGTGTACAGGTCTTTGGATTTATGGGCGGAATCTCGCCTTGATCCGGAAAAATCGGGTCTGATCATGCACGATTCAAGTGATTCGCTTGCCACATCGGGCGGCATTGGCTTCATCGTGGGCAGCACGGATCGGCCACGGAATCCGGCGATTGTCGGTGATCCGCTTTACCAGACTCAAAGCATCTTCAAGCCTACACTTATGGCCCACTGATATGAAAATAGGGGCCGTTTTCGCCTTGGTTCTGTATGCCACTCCAATTTGACGATCATCCAGCATCAGAGGGACGCTTGCACCGGTTTTATTGGGCACTGGTTCGTGCGTCCCGCTGAGCTTGGTTTTGGCAAGTCCGATCGTCGGTTTATCAAGCCAAAGGCCCAAATGGCACGCAATGCCCAAACTTCGCGGGTGGGCCAGGCCCTGGCCATCCACCACGACGGCGTCAAAATCTTGGCTGAGTCTTTCAATGGCTTTCAATAATGCCGGCACTTCGCGAAATGCCAGAAGGCCAGTCACATAGGGGAACCGGATCGGCTGAATCAGGGTGGACGATTCCAGAAGCATCTTTTCGTGCACGTCGCACACCACGGCAGCGGCCGCCAGCCAGGTGGCGAACCGGTTCATACTGACATCGACCGCAAGCACGCGATGCACGCTTTGAGTGTCCAGGGGCGTGGTGGAGTCAATCTTTTCAGCCAGTTCCGTCTGCAATTCCCGAGCCTCGGCGGGTGTCAAATCCCACCGATGCAGGCCACTCATGGGGCCATCCGCCAGATCGATTCCGCTGTCTGTTCAATGGCCGTTGCGGCTTGTTTGATCTGCGATTCATTCACATCGCGGTGCGTACAGGCCCTGACAACCTGCTCGCCCAGAGGAGCCACAAGAACGCCTTTTTCTTTGAGTCGGGTCGCAAAATAGCGGGCAGATCCAAGCTGAGGGTCGATCTTGATCCAGACCAGGTTCGTTTCAGGCTCTCCAAATTCAAGAGCAATTCCTGGAGAGCTTTCGACCGATTTTGCCAACAGTTTTGCATGTTGATGATCGCTGCTCAAAGCTTCCACATAGCCATGCTCCAGCGCGAAAATGGCTGAAGCGGCCACCACTCCCACTTGTCGCATTCCACCGCCCATCGCCTTACGGAGTCGGTGGGCATCGCCTTCGATCAACTCTTTCGGGCCGACAATGGCCGAACCCATGGGGCACCCGAGTCCTTTGGAGAAACAGATGGCGATGGTGTCAAACGGAGCTGCAAGCTGGTTGAGGGAAAGGCCGCTGGCCACCGAAGCGTTCCAGAGTCTGGCCCCGTCAAGGTGGCGGGCCAGACCGTTGGTTTTAGCCCAGTCGCACATGGCCTGAACTCGATCCTGAGGAACCACCCTGCCGCCAGATCGGTTGTGCGTGTTTTCGAGAGAAAGCAGGCGTGAGCGTGCGTAATGATGGTCGCCGGGGCGAACTCCGGCCGAGGTCAGTGTCTGGAGATCCAGAAGTCCGTCAGGGCCACTCAGAGTGCGTGTGGAAACGCCCCAGAATCGGGCCAATCCGCCACCTTCCCACATGTAAACGTGGGCTTGAGGGTCGCAGATCAGCTCATCTCCAGGCTTGGTCTGGCATCCCACGCTGATCTGATTGGCCATGGTCCCGGTCGGTACAAACAGGGCGGACTCTTTCCCAAGTCGTTCAGCGATCATCGATTCCAGACGCTTGACCGTGGGATCTTCACCAAAAACGTCGTCGCCAGTTTCAGCTCGCGCCATGGCGGCCAGCATTCCGGCTGAGGGACGTGTGACTGTATCGCTCCGAAGATCAATCAGGGGCATGATTCCATCGCCTTTTTTATTTGATACATGTTTCGACTTGAGATCATCATAACAGCCTAAATTTCATTTGTGAACGATTGGACTGAGCAGATTCATCGATTCGCATCGACAGTTTCAGAACAGTCCTTTGACGGGCTCACCCAGTGAAGACTTCAGGATCTGGCCCTTCAGGTCTTTAAACTCCGAACCTGGATGGATCCCAAGCAGAGCGAGAATAGTGGAATGGAGGTCGGGCGGGCTGACCGGCTTGTCCGTCACATAAGCGGCCCGATTGTCAGTCGATCCGTACACAGAACCACCCTTAATACCTGCCCCAGCAAGCAGTACGGAATAAGCGTTCGGCCAGTGGTCGCGACCGGAAGCATCGGTCGCAGCATTCATCACCACACGTCCGATTCGCGGAGTTCTGCCGAATTCGCCCATGACGACCACGAGCGTTTCGTCGAGTATTCCGCGCGAATCAAGGTCGTCCAAAAGTGCGCTTAAGGATTGGTCAAATGGTGGCAGAAGCTTGTTTTTAAGGGAGTTGAAATTGTCTTTGTGCGTATCCCAGAACGGGCTTTTGACATCACTTCCATCGTTGTGCCAGTTCACTTGAACCAGCTTTGTGCCGGCTTCCACCAATCGGCGAGAGAGCAGCAAGCCTTGTCCAAGTGCATGATTCCCATAGCTTTGACGCACATGGGCCGGCTCTTCATGAAGTGCGAACGCTTTTCTTGCTTTGGGTGATGTGACAAGCCCCCGGGCCAGCGAATGGAGCGATCCAAAGACGTCGGATTCCGCCGATTTCGCAATCTGCCTGTCAATCGACTCCAGCAAACGGGCCCGATCCGCAATTCTGCCAGGGGCGATGGGGGTTTCGATCCTCAATGCTTCTGGAATCAGATTTCCGGAAAGGTCGGGTTTGACCAGCCATGGGGTAGCGGCCTGGCCCAACCGGCCTCCACGTTCGCCTGCATAATCGCTGGGCAGGTCGAGGAATCGGTTCCACCTTGGGAGGGTAATCGCAGGAGGAATTTCATGGGTGGATTGACTCGAAAAATGCGACACCAAGGCCCCGATACCTGGGAAATCATCGGGAGTGGGTGGAGCATCAAGGTCGGGCCTGCTGTGCTTTTGGCCTGTGAGCATGTAATAAAGGCCCCAGCCATGCCTTGGATGCTCGTGATGCATGCTTCTGAGGATTTGAAACTTGTCCATTCTTTGCGATAATAACGGCAGATGTTCGCAGATTTGAATGCCTGGAACGTTGGTGTCAATCGGCTTGAACTCGCCCCGGAATTCAAGGGGGGCGTCAGGTTTCATATCAAATAGGTCGATTTGACTGGGCCCACCAAACAGGAAAATTAAAATGCAACTCTTGGCTTTTCCAAACGGGAAATTCTTCTCCGGCTTTTGCTCAGTAGATTGCGCTAATAATTGATCGATACCGAGGCCAAAGTAAGATAATGAGCCAATATGGAGCAGCGAACGCCGATTTAATCCGGCAGATGCATTTGTTTCAGATGTGTTTGGGTAATGGAATTGGATCATTGTTTTCTATGAGAGTCAGTCGAAAAGTGAGTCGACTGGCAACTTCGAGCCTGATAATACGGGCTCGGCATGAGCGATTTCACCACGACGAAATTCGAGAGGCGATTCAGGAGATCCCGCTAAATAGAGACGAATCACCACAGGGCCATCCGGATCAACATCCCAGACTGCTTTTGTACCGGCAGCGAAATAGTCCTGACGTTTTTCCGCCATTCGCTGGAGCGACTTTGGCCCCTTGTCATTTTTTGAGCGAATTTCGACTGCAAATGTCGGTGCTTCAGGTAGAAAGTCGTCAGGGTTCTGAGGAATTTCGCCAGTGTAATAACTGCTGTCCGGAGAGAATGACTTGCGGTGTGGCAAATCGCAAAGAAAGCCTCCACCGTCACCACATGCAAATCCAGAGCGGGTTGACCTTTCATAGAGTCTTAATGATTCGACAATCGTGTCGTTCATTCTTAGATGGCGAAATCCAGATGGGCTCATCGTTTCAATCTTTCCATGAACTAATTCCGCCTTGCCTTCAACCAAATATAAGTCTTCGATTGTGGCCTGAGTTTTTTCTACAGTGGACATCTCCAGCCTCCTCA
>CAMBZY010000281.1 GCA_945872325.1 Candidatus Kuenenia stuttgartensis
AATATGTTGGTCATTGCCGATGCCAAAGGGCCTGTCGGGCTTGCTGGAGTGATGGGTGGTCTGGAGACGGAAATCACTTCAGGGTCTCAAGATATATTGATTGAGTCAGCTCGGTTTGACTCGATTTCCGTTCGAAATACGTCACGTGAGCTCGGTCTCTTCAGCCCATCCAGCCACCGGTTTGAACGCCCAATGGATCCTGAAAAAACCGACTGGGCCAGTCGTCGATGTGTGGAACTGATTCTTGATCTGGCCGGTGGTGAACTGGCTGAGTGTGTGATTGAACTGGGTGGTGGGAAACGCCAGCGCCAGCCGATTGCCCTGCGACTATCACAGATCGAGCGGGTTCTGGGAATTTCTGTGCCTCAATCCACCGTGACCGAGATCATGAATCGGCTCGGCCTTCAAGGTGGCGATACAACTGACGTCGGTGTAACCACTTGGGCTGCTCCGTCGTGGCGATCGGATCTCGATCGGGAAATTGATCTTATTGAGGAAGTGGCCAGAGTTTATGGCTACGAACACATCCCAGAGGATAAGCCGGTTCCATTGGCAATCGCCTCTCGATCACGCCGCGAACGAGTCGAGACCGGAATTCGCGAAACCCTGACCGGCCAAGGCCTTTACGAGGCCGTCACCTACAGCCTGATTTCCGAAGAGCTTTCCAAGCCGATCCACGGCGACTTGATGGACGGTGCCGTACCGATCCGTCTTGAACATTCGAGCCGGAAGAAGGAAACGACGCTTCGCCCAAGCCTGGCTCCAAGTCTGATTGAAGTCAGGGCTTATAACCAGTCGCATGGTTCTGATAACGTCTCGTTTTTTGAAATCGCACACGTCTATCTGCCACGAACGGATCAGGACTTGCCTCACGAGCCTGTTCGAGTTTCCGCTGTTTGTGGTGGTGACTGGCGAGTTGCCAAAGGTCTTGCCGAAGCCGTGGCTGACCGATTTCAAATTCTGGGACTTTTAGAGACCCGGTTGAGCACTTCACCAGTCTGGTCGATCCTTGATCCATTGGCATCTGCCGAACTTTATCTTGGTGGACGACGTTGGGGCGTGTTTGGGAACATGACCAAGGAAGCCCAGCAGGCCAAGGGGTTACGTCTTCCGTGCGCGATATTGGAACTCGATTTGGCCCCACTGATTGATCAGGCTCAATTGCAGCCTCAGTATCGCAAACTGCCTGATCAGCCAGGAGTCACGCGAGATCTTTCGTTGGTGGTTCCTGACTCAGTCCGATGGGCAGACATCGCTCAGGTGGCGCGTCAGTCGGGTGGACCACTACTTGAAAATGTTGAATTTCTTGACACTTTCAGAGGCGGAAATCTGGCCGCCGGAACTCAGTCCCTGCACTTTGGGATGACCTTCCGGAACGCCGAACGAACGCTTTCAGGTGAGGAAGCTGACCAGGCAGTGGGCGAGATCATTCGATCCTGTTCGGAATCGTTTGGGGCCACATTGCGGTCCTAACCTTCTTGGAAATAAGCCTTTATTGCGAGATCGGTGCAGCCTGTCATGAAACCACCGAAAATCGCCCTTAGAACCATGTCGGCCATGTCATCAAAGACGACTTGGCGTGGCTTGGTGCTTGCTATGCTCTATTTACTACCACCCATCGTATACTTCTGTCTGGGTGCATGGTGGCTGATTGAAAATGGTTTAATCCTTTATGGAGTTATGGGATGGATCATTTCGACCATCCTGTTTTCGTGGCTTTCTCGGCGTTGGCTCAAGGAGGGGGTGAATATTTTGCCTCCTTTGGATTGGGAGAAACCGTGGACTTTTGCGCCTCGCGATGCTGAGGCTTGGAAAATTATTCAGGATACAGCCGAGCGGGCAAGCGATCTGACTTTGGATCAATTGACTCGGATGGAGGTTTATCAGGAGACGTCCGAGGAACTGGCCAGACGAGTTTCTGCCTGTTATTACCCGAACGTCGAGAACCCACTTGATAAGCTTCCGATCGTGGATCTGATTGTAGCAATTGAACTTGCGGCGGAAGATCTGGAGGGCCTGTGCCGTCAGGTGCCTGCCATGGATCAGCTTACGCCCGGCCATTTGAAGGGCCTTTCGAAGGCGATGGGGTTCGCCCATTCAGCCCATGAACTTTATAATTTCGCTCTTCCCGTGTTCCGGCCTGTGACTGGTCTGCCTCGACTGATCGTGCAAAAACTAGTTGCTGAGCCAGCTTGGAAACAGACCAAGGAAGGGCTTCAGAGATGGCTTTTTCGGGCGTATGTCAATCGCCTGGGTGTGCACCTGGTTGAGCTGAGCAGTGGCCGTCTTCGGGGTGGTTCAGCGGCATACCGGCGATCAAAAATGGTTCATCCAGATGGCGTAAATCTTGCTCAGGAAGATGTTTCTGGTGTTACCCGTCCGAATTCCGATTCCAAGTCACGACCCGAGTTGACCGTTACAGCGTTGATTCCCGGCCTTGATTCAAAGGCCCGCAGGGAGCGATTCGGGCTCTGGCAGCACCTCTCAGAATCCGGACATGAGCAGTTGGCTGAGGCCTTGAATCAGACCCATCGGGGGCTTGACGGACTGGCTTATGTGGAGGATTTGAAATGGACATTGGCCGATTGGCCCGATCAGGCAAATGATTTTTTAAGTACTGAATCTGACGAGAGATGGGCGCAGTCGATTGCTGTATTCATGAAGACGGACTGCTTATTGGTGGATCTGAGAGACATTCCGGCAATGCACCAGCTGGGCCATGCTCAGGAAATTCTGGACCGGATGGGGCGAGGTTATGAACATCAGATGGATTGGCCGGTGGCGCCGATTCTGATCCTCACGGATTCCATTGATCCATCCGAACTTCAGATCAATGAACATCTTACGCGGGAAGTCAGATTCCATCACAAGGTCGTTTTAGAGAATCTGAAAGACGTTCCTTACAGCGATTTGAACGGGTTTGATCCGGAGGTGGAGACACTGGCCGATCTGGTTCATGTGTTACCACTGGCGCGCCAGAGGGCTTTAGCGCGAGGGATGGCGGAAGAGGCCAGGCATTCTGGGTTACGTCGAGCAGCCAGTCAGGTGGCTGATGCTGCCGGCCGGGCAGGGCTTGAGATGGTTAGAGGCTGGTTCACGCGTGGTGCAGCACCTAAGGCTGAAGCGGCTCAAGATGCCTCGGAAAAATCAGATTCCCCAAATGATCGCTGAGGCTGAGATGGAACAGAAGGACGAGTCTAAAAAACGTGATATCCGAGAGTTGGGGCGATTGCTGAGGCTCGTCGGTCCATTGTTGCAAATCCCATCCCTTTGGGCTCTGACGCAACGGCCTGAGTGGGCATCTCACCATATGGCATGGATTTATGGTGGATTTGCTAGCGGGTTTGTGTTGGTGAGTATCGGACTTGTGATGCATCTTGTGGGTAGACGTTGAACGCGTGAATTTCACGGATTTTTCCGAGAATGGGCTTGTCGAATTTCAGACGATCCGTATTCTTCCATCAGTACGTCCCCATGATGGGGCAAATTTCCTCTTCGCCTGCAATCACGACCAAGGATGGTCACGGGATCTTCGATCCGGATGATTCGAAGCCCCGAAAGCACGTGATGAGTGGACGACTGGATGGCCTTTGAGCAGGAGCTCGGACCATGGCACGATGGCTAGGGATGGCCTCGAAGCCCGTCACACGGCGCATGTTTGCTGCACAACTTTCGTTATTGCCACTTGTTGGCTTAGCAGCAGCGACAGCTTCAGGTGATGAGCCGGGCATTGTGAATAATGTTGTGATAGAGCTTCAGGTGCAGGGGCTTTCCAAGGAAGGCTGCGTGGTTGAAATTGCGCCTGGGCACCCGGGCTGCAAGTTCAAAAAGGTGCGATATAAAGTCGATAACGCACGGGTCCTGCTGCAGCCGATTGAAGTGACGAGTCTGTCAGCCGATCGGGACTGTTCGTTTGCAATCACCATTAAAGAGCCTGGGATGCCTGAAAAGACCATCAAACGCGGGATGCGATTGATCCGTCCAGAGTCAGGATCAGCTACGCCTGAATCAAAGATCACCTGTTATCTGGCCACACCTTCACAAGTGCAGCAGGCCAAAGTGGATACAGGCGATGAATCGACCAAGGCCCGATAAGGCTGCGAACAGAATTTTTTAAAACCACATCAGCTCAAGGGCGTTGGGCTGGTGGATTTGGCCTCTTCCCAGATTGGCCCGTAAACACCTTTGTCGAATGGTGGACAGCCTGATGCAAACTGGCCCTGAAGATTATGTTTTGAACGCATCAGAGCGGTGCAATAGCTGAAAGTACGGCAGGTGCGTTTAGGGTCTAAAGGTTGTTCTGATAATATCTTTGCGGCAAAGTCAGGATGCGAAAGGCTGGCTCTGCCGACCCCGAGCATCGAGGCTTTTCCGTCAGCCACATTGGCGGCACCGGCATGAGGTACGAACGCCTGGAGCCAACTGTAGCCTGATCCGATCACGCAGAGGTGTGGGAACGCTTTTTGGATCGTCGACGTTAATTTGAAATGACGGGCCACGCCTTCGAGCGGATGCTCGGGCGATTGGTATCCGTCCACAGGGGCGTATTCAAATGGCCTGAGATAATGAGGGCTGGCATAAGGGTTTCCAGCAGAAACACTGACAATATTCATGCCCAGATGTTCGAGTTCCGCCACGAGCCGAAGTGGTTCATCAAGGTCGGGCTGGGTGGGAGCCTCCAGCCGCGTGCCCCAAGTGGTGGAAACTGGAGTGGTGAAAGGGGCTGGCTGGCCATCACCATCAGGGCCTTTGATGAACGGGACGCCGTCAAAAACGTTTAGACGGGTGGCGAGGATTCTTTCCGGGTGATCGGATTTGATCCGGGCAACGACTTCACGAATGAAGCGTGTCCGATTTTCAAACGATCCACCGAATTCGCCAGTTCGGTTCCGTGCGGCCAGAAGTTCGTTCAGGAGATACCGGTGGCACTGTTTCAGGTCTACGAAGTCGAAGCCGATTCGGTAAGCGAGATCTGCGGCCGAGACATAACGATCCATCAGTCGATGGAGTTCGCTGTCGGTGATTAAAGGCGTGTCAGGGCCAAC
>CAMBZY010000282.1 GCA_945872325.1 Candidatus Kuenenia stuttgartensis
AGCCAGATTTTGAATTTGGATTTGTCAGTCCATTTGCCTCGAGCGTCACGCTTCAGGTGGGCTGGATCATAACCGGCCTCGGCCACAACCGATGTCAGGTAATCAAATCCGGAGAGATCGGCATTGTTGCTAAGTGCATCTGACAGATGGATTTCGGTCAGTCGTGGATCGAGCAGGGTGGTGGCATAGATCACAAAATCAGGTTTGAATTTACGAACAGAGCGGCGGTAGGTCGCCAGTCGCTGGGTTGGCGAATAAGCAGCTACGGCGAAGTTCAAAATCTCGAAATGGCGGTTGTCGCCCCTGGCCCTGGCCTGTTCGTTGAGCCAGTCTTCAAGCCGATTTTCGTAAGTGTCGCTTGTGGCCACGCCCCAGCCCATGTCCATCGAAGCGCCCAGAAGGGCCACCCGAACGGTATTGGCTGGCTTTTCGAGGGTGACGGCCCTGTCGCGCATCCGGAAGCTGTTGGTCGTAAAGTTCTTGCCAAACAGGGATCGTGAGACGTTTGGTGAAAGGATGAACTGAACGATATCGTGGGTGACCAGTTGCGAGACCCCACTGTCCGCAAAATGGACCCAGTCCGTGGGCTGACCGACCAGGCTTTGCTCCAGGGCACCAGCGGCCGGGTCGGATGTTCCGATCAGCCCTTCATAATAGCCTGCCGATTCACGCCCTTGTTCAGGCGACTTCAAGGCGTGTTTGATCACTCGCCCTTTGGCCCACGAAACGGGCATGTCGTAGAGCCCAAAGAAGATCAATCCAATCGTGACAGTCAGCCTAAAGCCAATGCTGCCAGCGATTTGGGAGAGTCGCGATAACTTTTTGGTCGACGGTCTGATCATGGTGCTTTCCCTGACGATTTCAGACGACTCTGAAGTTCGGGCCATTGTGCGAGCTGATCGGCCCAACTTTTGGCGATCAATTGATGCCCCAGCACATTCGGGTGATAATCGCCCGGTGCAATCGCTAACTCATCCTGATTCTGACCGTCATAAACATCAGAAAGATCCACAACCAGATCAAATCCAGAGGAATGGGCTTTGGCGAGCAGAGCCCGTTTCTCTGCCTTCGAAAGATTCGCACCTACGCGTGGGATCAGTACAAAAGCCACTGGCAGACTACGTTTATGACAACTTTCCACAATATGCTGATAAACCCCTTCGACAATCGTCCAGCTCCATGGAAGCAGGGCATCGCGATTTTCCGTGCGAGAGGCTGTCGCCTGAACACCTGTCTTCTTCAGGGTTTCGGCGTAGAGAGGGTCGTCTGATCCAAGCCCTTTGGTCAGCAGATAAGCCAACCTGTGAGCATCCCAGCCAGGGTCGCTCGTGGTGGCTTCATAAACCATCAGATCAAACTCCGTATCTTTCCTAGCCGTCTCAAAGTGTTTCCAGCGGGCTCCCGGCGAATGGCCTGGCACAGAAAAGTTCCAGACCTCCACGGATTGGCCATCACCTGTTTCTTGATTTAACTGGGTCTCCCAAAGCTCCTCAAACCGCTCGGCTCTAGTCACACCCCATCCACAAGCGATGGAGTCGCCTAAAAGAGCGATTCGCAACGTGTTATCAGGCTTGTCTTTAGGGTATTCTCTGTCGCGCAGGCCAAGGCTGTTGGTCTCCCATCGGGTCCCATAGGCAAAGGTCGCGACGGACGGCTTCAGGACATACTCGCGAATGTCGTTCGTGTTCATGACCGGCCGGGTTGCCACCTCGGCAAGGTGCATGTTCATGACCTCGGAAGGAGGTTCGTTTGGGGTTTGAGCCAGCGACCCTAAACTCCGGTTCGTCTCCAGCAAAGCTTCATAATAGCCACGTTCGTTGGTCTCATAATCCGCCCGATTCAGGCCGGTTCGTTTAAGAACTTCCCGAAACCGGATCACCTCAGTGGGTAACAATGGCTCGGGTATGGCGGAAAAGCTGGTCGCAACCAACGAAAACAGGACGATCTGAATCCCACCGATGGCTTGGAACCGGGTGACATTCAGGCTCAGGAATCGACGAGGAAAGCCTTTGCTGGATAAGATGTTGTGCATCAGTCTCACCATCCGCTCAGGCCACGTCGCATCATGCTGAACCAGTCGACCACCGAAGGGCTTGACCAGAGCGACCACAGCAAAGTGATCGAGAGAATCATTCCGCAAATGCTTGCTACGTAACGTGCTTGTGCAATCAGACCGGTGGTGGCCACTTTGGCCGTTGGCTTGCGGCGGGCATCGAGCTGAACATTCACCAGCACCATTCCGCCCAGAATGCCCCAGAACATGGCATCCGTCACGCTGAATCCCCAGTGCCCCCTCAGCCAGAACGACTGCCAGGCATGAAGCGCCCATGTTGCCACAAACACAGCCACCGTTGCACCTGCCAGAGCCACGTTTTGAGGACGCTTGCGGAGCCGGAAAAAGACGGGATTAAAGACCGTCTTGACCATGAAATCTTTCCAGTAAATATTGATCCGCCGCCAATAGTCTGTAAAGCTATGCGCCATAAGGTATTTGTTGTGCGTGTCGGGCATATGGTGCCCAAACAGGTGCAGAACCCCACAGGCGATGTGGAACTGGCCGGACACCCGCAGATATAGCAGGTAATTACAGGCCAGATAAGCACCCAGAGTGGCCAGCCCTTTAACATCCTGCGGACGGATCAGAAGTTCATGATACACAAGACGATAGGCCAGCAGGTGGGTTGTCCCTACGAACATCATGTGCAGGCCGCGGCGGCGGGTTTCGACGATGTCTTTGGAGAAAAATCCGCGCTGAAGTGTGCGGTAATCGACCACCGGAAAGTGCAGGAAGCACCAGTTTGGCAGGATCAGGAAATAGGAGGCCGCATCGGTCAGAGTCTCTTTGGTTTTGGCATGTTTGAGCTCATACATATAGAGCATGAGCCGGAACATCAGCATCGTTCCAGCCACCGGCCAGAAGGTGGGCGGAAGAGCGCCCAATCCACCATAAGATTTGATAATTGCAAGACTTACGGCTATTGCAGCGAGTGTCCCGGCACGAACTTGCCAGGTCAACCGGCTGGTACGTGCCAGAGCCACCATGGCTGAGGTAAAACCGAGCACACAGATTGCCGTGTCTCGGCCATAAATACAGGCCATTCCAATGATTGCAGCCAGAGAGAGCGTCGGCTTCTTGAGCCGGAACGGAACCAGTTCATAGACGGGCAGGGCGGCCAGAGTGGTCCAGAGCACAATCTCAAACGCCCGGCCTTCCACCCGATAAATGTGGGCCACAGCCGCCAGTAGTCCCAGATAGATCCAGACCGATACGAAGGCCCAGAAATCTTTTCGAGCGTGCTTCGGCCGGCCTTGATCCATCCGCTCATACCACTTCAGACTTGGCTCTGCTTCAGAAACAGGCTGATAAGTCTGGTGAAGGGGCGGATTATGGCTGGTGCGTGACCGGTTGGCAGTCGCATTTGACGGATCAGATTGGCGTGGATGAATCGATGTCTCGACCACGGCGTTCCCTCGCACGAGCTCGAACTTCAGAAGTCTGTCTTGAGTGAGAGGCCCTCAAATCGCCGATCAAAATCCATGATCACAGCGCATTTTCAGTCAGCGAGAGCCCTTTCAATCCGCGAATTTCACCCGAAGTTGCCTAAACTGTCAACCCGAATCGCTTTCGCTTGAAAGCCCTGGATTTGGTCGCTGGATTCGCTTCTTGTTTAGGAAATGACCTCTCGAACGACCAAAACCGCGGACACTCATTTTCACTGACTCACTCGTCGTCGTCACTCAACATCCGCCGACGTTCCTCTTCCTCTTCTTCCTCATCCTCTTCAAACTGCCCCGGCGCATCGCCTTCACGGCCCGGATAAGGCATCGTATCACCATGCATCGTGTACCAGTTGATCCGGTTCAGCCAGTATGGATCAGCAGCATCCAGGTGGCTCCAGTCCAGCTCCAACGTCTTATCCATCCAGTATTTATCGAGAGCCGTCATTTTCTTGCCGGCTGAACCCGGATTGCGTTCGGCCAGATCAATGTTGTTCATGACCTTCGAATATGGCCGCAAATCGGCTTGATCGGTAAAACAAGCCTCCATCGGATTAGCCATCGCATCAAACCGGTTCATCGGAGGCAGCCCCAGCATCAATTCCATCGAGCGAATCATGCTGACCGTCGTTTGAAACGTCGAATCCACATAACCCCTGCGTGTATAAGGGCTGATCGCCATAAACACGGTCCGGTGCCCGTCCACGTGGTCAGGGCCCGACTGGGCATCGTCCTCAATCACCATAATGCAAGTTTTGGCCCACTCAGGGCTCTTGCTCACCGCCTCAATAATCCGCCCAAGAGCCAGATCGTTGTCCGCCATCATCGCCCTTGGAGTCGGATATTTCGGATCCGCTCCCTCGCCGTGATCGCTCGGCAAACTTAATATCATCAGGTTCGGAACCTTCTTATCCTTGCTCATCTGATCGTAATCGGCAATGAATTTATCGGCCCTGTCCTGATCGCTCTGCCAGAGCGGCCAATACATATAATTCGGGTGCGTAAATGGTTTCAATCGAGGGATCGCAGTCACGGCATGAAATTGAAACTTGCCGGTCTTGTTCTGGCGATCTTCCCACACTTCAAACCAGTCCTTGGGGGCCGGTGAAACGTGATTCTTCTCGTCATCACAAAATTCGCCATAAACGCGAACGGTTTTATTGTGATCCAGCACGTTATCCCAAATCGCTCCGCCTGATGAAATGCCCATGGCGTCCGTTCCATCGTCAGGATATGTGCGTGAATATCCGACATAAAAATGCTCGAGATATTCCGTCGCCATCGCCTGAGTGCTCCAGGCGTGCCCGTCGGCTGAATTCGTACCGGAAACATATCCATTATCGAATAATGTAAACTCGGTCGCCAGCTTCTGGTGATTCGGCATCACCTTCGCACCAAGGCTCGCCAGCTTCGGATCACCATTGCCCTGCGGCAGATCACCAAAAACCTCGTCGTATGTGCGATTTTCTTTAATAATATAAATCACATGCTCAATACCCCCGTTATACACCTTCAGGGCAGGCTTTCTGGCCGA
>CAMBZY010000283.1 GCA_945872325.1 Candidatus Kuenenia stuttgartensis
GCGACTCCGGACGCGATCCAGATGGAACTTTCGCTGACTAACGGGACTCAGCAAAAATTGACGGGTTTGAAAGTCCAGCAGTGTGCGATGTTGAAAGGCACCAAGGGATTTGATGCACAGACCAACTCCAATAAGCGGTTCGAATCTCCGTATGCGATCGCCGGAAATTCTGAAGGCACCCGCTGGATCGTTCACGCATGGTCAAGGCCAGTCAGAGTTTGGGGCAACGCGCCTTGTCCGTGCCTGCACTCTGATCCTCAGTTTATGGATCTGAATCCTGGAGAGACTGGTAGGCTGGTTGGTCGACTGTGGTTTTACGAAGGGAAGGACGTGGATGGTTTTTTGGCAGGGTTGAAAAATCAGGGATGGGAGAAATAATGGAGTTGGAACTCATTTGAGTGAATGAGCATCAGAACGGCGGAGCCGAAAATACGGGTACAGCGGCGCGTCCATTTGCGTTCAATTCAAGGAATAGAACCGGGCCTTTGATGATCACGATGAACTGTCCACATTGTGAGACCAGCTATCGACTTAAGCCTGAATTTTCGGGCCGGTTGGTGAGATGTCGCGTTTGTCAGGAGAACTTCCGAGTTCCCGACGAAGTACCTTCGGACGACGAAGAAGGTCTTCAGACCGTTTTTTTTGAGAAGGATTCGAAAGCGGGTGGAAAGGGCGGAAGGCGGTCGAAAAGGCGTCAGAAAGTGGATGAGCTTGGTTTTTTTACAGATTTCGAAGATCACGATCATCATTTGCAATCAAAAGCAAACGAACAGGAAGACGAGGATGATGATGAATGGGTGATGCGAGAAGCTGCAAGGCGTGGAGCGGATTCATTTGAAATGCCGCGTAGGGAAGGAGTTTCGCAGTCTGCGTACCGTCGAAAATCCTCTGGACCAATGATCCCGACAGTGGTCTGGTTATGGGGGGCAGGGATGATTTGTACGGTGCTGATTAGCTTTGTGCTTTTCAACATCATATCAAACGCGGGATTGAGAAGTTCGCTGGCAGGCTTATCTGTCGAGATCGCTTCGGAATTTGAGCAAGAGAATGACAAGGCTTTGGGAACACCAGCTCCAGAATCTGCAAGGATCGACAATAGCCTTCAGGTACGCGATCTTTCCAAGCATAAGACTTTGATTCGAACTTTGACCAAAGATTTCAACGAGATGGCAGATTGTCTTTCAAAGGTTCAGGACATAGATTCAGCGAAGTCGAATCAGGCTCGATTGCAGCAACTTGGAGACCACGTAAAAGAGGTCGGTAGTGCTGCCGCATCGGAAAAGCTGTTCAATCCGAATCCGAAAGAGAGTCGTTTGATTGCGCGAGAGGTTGGAGGTGAGTTGCGGAAGGCGGTTGGCAGGATTCGAACGGAAATGGTTCGCTTGCAAGGGATTCGTGAATTTTCACTGGGCACGATGTTAGCGATGCCTCGCATTCAAAACGGGATTCGAGAGATTGAGCGTGAGTTTGTGGAGAAGGGCGAGATTCCCGATGCGGATAAGTATGTGGAACTTCGTGTGGCGGGTTTGAAAACCAATCAAGAGCGTGAGTATATTGCGGAGAAGTTGAATGAGCTGGCCACTCCAAAAGCTTCTCGAAAGGCGACAGCTCCATCTGCTGCAACACGTTATACGCTTTGGCCAGTGGATAGCCCCGCCATATTCGCCAAGAAGCTTGATTTTGGCAAAGTGATTCGCACCAAGGGCAAGGAAGTCTGGGTCGTGGCTGATCCGATCGATCCTTCCGTGATTCGCGAACGACTTGCAAAAAAAGAAGCTGACGAGCAAAAGCGCAAGGAAGAGCTTGAAGCGGCCCAACAGTCTGCAAAATTGGCGACGGGTGCAAGCAGCGCCGAAGCTTCAGGCCCGGGTGATCCGGAGATCCCGGCCAATGCCGATGAAGTCACTAGGGGGCTTCTTATGGCGCGGTCTTCAAATCACTTCAAGCGTCAGGATGGCCTCAGGCTCCTACAGGGAGCAAATTTTAAAGGGCGTGATCAAGAAGTTTTTGATGGGGTAGAACCGTTATTGGTCGACATGAATATCTTTACCATTCGCGATGCCATGCTTGTGCTTGTGCGTTGTGATACGGCGAATACGATCGAATTTCTGGCGGATAAATTGGCAGATGACCGTCTTCGTGATGAGGTGATCAAGGCTGTCACGCCCATGAAGGAGGTGAAGCTGGCAAAGCCGTTGGCTTCCGTCATGAGAAATGATCCATGGAAGAATGCCGACAAGGCGTTGATTGCGATTGGATCGCCTGCCGAGCAGGCTGTGATTGAACAGCTGGCAAGTCCTGATCAGGGAGTTCGACAGCGGGCCTGTGAAATTCTTGGCGAAATTGGTACAGAGTTGAGTAGCAAAGCGATCCGAAAACTGCCTGCGGATCCGATACCCTGGGTTCGTGATGCAGCCAAGAATGCGCTTCGTTCGATTCAGAACAGGAAACGGCTTTCCGGGCCAACTGATACGAAGGATTCGACTTCACCTGAGGCAGTGAAGGCAAAAGCGAGTGATATTTGAACTGGTGAAAATCTTTGTGGATCGGTAACATACAGCCGTATCAAATTGGATTCAGGCAGTCGTATGGATCGTTCTGCCGAAACTGTCCCAGCCTGAGGTATTAGCGCAAATGTCCGTGCGATCGACCCACCGCTTGGCTTTTGAAGAGCCGATTTTTGAGATGGAGAAGCGTCTGGTCGATCTAGAGACCCGCTATGCGACGGCGCGGGCAGAGCATGATCCAGCCACGGCAGACTTTCAGGAGCAGATTCGGCGGATGCGTCGTGAGCTCTCCGGATTTCTTCGCAACATCTATGCGACTCTCGATAGTTGGCAGACCGTTCAGGTCTCCCGACATCCGGACCGTCCACAAACTCGCGATTATCTCGGACTGGTTTTTGACCGATTCCTGGAACTTCATGGTGACCGGGCGATTGGTGATGACAAGGCGATTGTGACCGGCTTTGCCCATTTGGGTGAGCAAAAGGTGATGTTTATTGGTCAGCAGAAGGGCAAGAATCTCGAAGAGCGGATGGCGTGCCACTTCGGTTGTGCGCACCCTGAAGGTTATCGTAAAGCTCTGCTCAAGATGAGGATGGCTGAAAAGCTCGGTATGCCGATCATCTGTTTTATTGACACACCAGGGGCTTATCCGGGTATCTCGGCTGAGGAGCGTGGTCAGGCTGCCATTATCGCCGAAAACTTGATGGCGATGAGTATGATCAAGACCCCGATTGTGTGTGTGGTGATTGGCGAAGGTGGTTCAGGTGGTGCTTTGGGGATCGGAATTGGCGATAAAGTTTCGATGCTGGAGCATGGTTACTACTCGGTGATCAGCCCTGAAGGCTGTGCGAGTATTTTGTGGAAATCAGCCGAGCATGCGCCTAAAGCGGCTGAGGCTTTGAAGATGACGAGTAAATATCTCAAACAATTTGGGATCATTGATGATATCATCATGGAGCCTCTGGGTGGAGCACACCGGGATCATCGTGAAATGGCGACCACTCTTAAAGCGTATCTCACAAAGAGTATTCGCGAATTGAGCAAGTTTTCACACGAAGAACTGCTCGAAAACCGGTACCAGAAATTCCGCAAGATTGGTCTGTATACAGAAGATCTACCGGAAGTTCCTCTGGAATCAGACTGACATTCTTTCATTCCAAAATACACCAGGAAAGTCGAGCGGATCATGCGTGCACTTGTTTGCGGATTGGTCACTGGTCTTGCGTGTATTGGTTTATTCACAGAAGTCCATGCGGAATCTACGGATCCGAAGCACCCGAATGTCATTTTGATTGTGGCAGACGATCTTGGAGCGATGGATCTGGGCTGTTATGGCTCGAAATTTCATCGGACTCCAAATCTCGACAAGATGGCCGCCAGCGGGATTCGATTTTCTCAGGCTTATGCTGCGGCACCGGTTTGTTCGCCGACCCGTGTGGGATTGATGACGGGTCAGCATCCAGCCAGAGTCGGTTTGACGGACTGGCTCCCAGGGCGAGCGAATCGGGCTGATCAGCCTTTAAATCGACCTGAGATACCGCTGCAACTGCCTCTCGAATCCAAGACTTTGGCCGAGATGTTCAAAGAGTCGGGCTATTCCACGATTCATATTGGCAAATGGCACTTGGGTGGCGAAGGTTATGGGCCACTTCAACAAGGCTTTGATGTGAACATCGCCGGAGATTTGACTGGTACCCCGATGAGCTATTTTGCTCCGTTCAAAAAAGCTCAGGGTGATCAGTTTATGGCGGGTCTTGAGAAGGCGACTGAGGGTGAATATCTGACGGATAGGCTCACAGATGAAGCGCTGAAGCAGATTGACAGGCAGGCGGAATCAAAAAAGCCGTTTTTTCTATATATGCCGCACTATGCTGTTCACACTCCAATGCGTGCCAAGCCTGAATTGGTAAAAACCTATGATGCAAAGGATATTCCAGGCGGACGTCAGCGGAACCCGATTTATGCCGCTATGTTGCAAAGCCTCGATGAATCCGTGGGACGCGTGCTGGCAAAGGTGAATGAAAAAGGCTTGGCAGAGAATACCTGGGTTATTTTTACCTCGGATAATGGTGGTTTGGCAACGACGGAAGGCCCGAACACGCCGGCAACGTCGAATGCCCCACTTCGGGAAGGAAAGGGCTGGCTTTATGAAGGTGGTCTGCGTGTTCCGATGATCGTTCAGGGACCGGGTGTGAAATCGCCAGGATCGGTTTCAAATCAGCCTGTGATCTCGATGGATATCATGCCGACAGTGGCTTCGTGGGTCGAGGGCTCAAAGTTGCCTGATGTTTTGGACGGAATCAGCCTGACCGGAGTGATCAGCGGTGGGGTAAAGCCTGATCGCAACACGCTTTACTGGCATTATCCGCACTATGCCAATCAAGGTGGACGGCCCGGTGGTGTGATTCAAAAGGATGGCTGGAAGCTGGTGGAATTTTATGAGAATGGACGTCAGGAACTGTTTCATCTGGTGAAGGATACCGGCGAATCGCAAAATCTTTCTGCTGCAGAACCTGCG
>CAMBZY010000284.1 GCA_945872325.1 Candidatus Kuenenia stuttgartensis
AGATGAAACGGCCACCCAATAGTGAAGCCTGTCCGGGATCGTCAGGGCTGCTAAAACTCCCCCTCGAAGGACTTCGGGAGGAATCACTCTGGATTCGGTTTCCTGAGCCAATCTCTGATTGAAATCACAGATCGTGTCGACATCCGAAGGCACTGCATCGCGTACAGAAAACATCAGTGGAATGCTCGATCAAGTGTCAACGGAACGTCTGTACTGCAAATCAGTTCGGTGCACCACGCCGGGATCGTGCCCGACGACTGGCTTCGTCCAGCATTCGCTTGTCTTCATCCGTTAATGAGCTTTGCCCTTCGCGAGCGATCTTCATCAGAATCTCGTCCACACGAGTTTCGAAAGCATCTGTCGGAGGACTACTGGTGGTCGATGGTGCGACACGCACAGAGGGTCGTGTGGAAGTTGCGGTGACGGTCGGAATCCGAGTTCGTTCTGATCTCGAATGATCGCTGTTACGAGTTCCAGAATCGGACCAGTCGCGTCCGACCACTTTGAACTTTTTCATCTTCCGGTTTTTGATCATCCGCCGAAAGTCAGGCAACTGAAAGTCATACGTCTTATAAAGATAGCCAAAAAGAACGCCACCCAGGTGACCTGCGAACGCGACTTGTCCACCGCCATAACCGCGAGTCTCCTGAAGCAGGTTCAGGAAATCCATGACCACATAGATTGACATCATCACCCAGAGTTCCATGGGGATGAAGACAAAGATGATGGATCGTCGCGGGAAATGTAGGGTCAGGAGCATCATCGAGGCCATCACTGCCCCAGAAGCGCCGATCGCTTTGGAGGGGATGCCTGGATGCATGGCTGTTTCGGCGAGTAGCCAAACGGACATACTGAAGACGCAGGCAGCGAGATAGAATTTGTAGTAACTTGTTCGCCCGTAAACCATTTCAAGTTCGCGGCCTGCGAACCAGAGGACGAGCATGTTGAAAATCAGGTGGAATGGGTTGCCGGGGTCGTGAAGAAAATTGGCGGTGAACAAACGCCAAAACTGACCACCCCAAATCGATGCGGTGTCAGCAGCAAAGAGTGACTCGAGAGTCCCACGAGAAGCGATCTGCCCAATGTATACAAGCACATTGGCAAAGATCAATGTGCGAACGGCTGCGCCTTCTCCCATGAAGAAGTCGCGTCCATCACGCTGATTGTCACCGTAGTAATCTCTGTCGTAGATACCCATGGCACCCCGACCTCGCCGTGTCCTTCATGAAGAGGAACAGGCTGGCTTCGTGAGCTTTAGAAATACTTCATACAACACAATTTATCATGGACTTCGAATCGGGGCCTGTCAACCTCGGCAAGATTTTTTCAACAAAATGACGGCTCGAATCAATCCGAAGTCAAAGCGGCCATAGCCTCTTCACGAGTCTTATAAATTGGCCAGAGGACATCGAGCCGGACAATCTTGAGAAGTTCCCGAACCCGATCCCCTGCCCCACACAGAACCATCATTCCGCCCCGTGTGACACAGGCCTTCCAGCATCTCAGCAGCACAGACAGAAACATACTTCCGAAGAGTTCAACGCCGGTGAGATCAACCACAACCATGGGCTGTTCACTCGTTCGTAACGTATTCAGAATGGTTTCAGCCAGGATATCACCAAGCGTGAAATCGAGACTTTCCACAACGGGGCTGACTGCGATGACGACGAATTCGCCATGATGCTGGATTACCAACACATCCTGCGACGGGTTCAACGGTTCCAAACTGACCTCCGATGCGATTTGACTGACGATCGGCACCGGCTCGAACTGTCGAGGGATTCATCCCCTCAACAGGTCAGGCTGACGGCCGACATTTCGCAAAAGCATGGACCAATTCGTAGAGGTCCGAAGTCACCATGACCTTGTCATCTGCGAAATCTTCTACCCAAAGGTAATCACCTCGATACGCTTCCGCAAGAATCGGAAACAAATCGGAGATCTTCATCGTCATGTTTGGCTCAGGCCTGGCCGTACGTTCCGGCTCATCACGATGAGGATAAATTCGCAAATGAGGAGATGACATATTTGATCGGTCTTCCGTGACTCTGCGGCTTTCAAGATCGCGCTTCCATGCGTTCACTCGAAATCTCCGCAACTTCTGAGTACTGGCAGCTTGTTCACAACTGCCTTTTTTTTCCAACCCTGACAACCCGTGAGGTCGGCAGCTTGGACCGACTTTCTATCGGCCCAACCTTCGTCGAAGTTGAGCCTCACTTTCAAAAAAGTGATGATTTGTAACGATTATCATGACGCAGACTTATCATGCATTCTCTACACAAACCTTTTATTTAGTGAACCTTGCGACGATTTTACCAGTTAACCAAAACCCGCCATGTCAGGGGACATGGCCTACATCGGAACAAAAAACCTGCCATCTCATCGCTTTGAAGACGACGGCTATCACAGACTCGAACTCAAAACTCAGGTTGAGACAAATATAGGAGATCGAAAATTTGCAAATATTTTTCGAGATAGACAATTTTCCGGATTATCGTTAAAGTCTGTTTACACGACACACATACCCAATGGACGGGTTGACCAAAACAGGCTGGTAACCAAATGCCAGCTTGTTTCGAGGTGTTTTTTTAATCCTCAAGGATGAGGGTCTGTCATGGACGCAGCTCGTGATGATCAAGATCTTCGCCTGAAATTCAATGCCGGGCGATTTGCTTCGATCTGCTTTGGCGTTTTCGCCATCTGTCATGCATTCCAATACGAAGCTGAAGCCGTTTCGGTTCGAAGCCGGAATTTTATTGTTCACGGGCCAGATCAAAACGTAATCCATTCCGTCGCACAAAAAGCTGAAGACCTGCGTCATAAAATCGCCATGGCCTGGCTCGGAAAGCCCCTGCCTGCCTGGCCCAAGCCCTGCCCGATCCAGCTTAAGTTGACCGGCGGAGAGGCTGGTGGTGTAACCTCGTTCTCATTCGACCAGGGCCGTGTGACCGATCAGGAAATGAACCTCGAAGGTTCGGCGGAACGGATTTTGAATTCGGCCCTGCCTCATGAAATCACCCACACCGTTTTTGCCTGGCACTTCGGAGCCCCCATGCCAAGATGGGCTGACGAAGGGGCTTGCATGCTTTCGGAAGATCATCGCGAACTGGCCAGACAGGATGAAATAATCAATAGTCTGATCGATCGCAAAGGCCACATGCCCCTGAGTGCTCTGTTTGTGATGGAAGAATATCCGAAAGATTTGCTCGGATTTTATGGGCAAGGCTATTCTGTGTCACGCTTTCTGATCGAGATCGGTGGTCGCGACCGGTTCCTGAAGTTTGTTGGAGATGGGACCAAAATCGGCTGGGATACCGCCACAAGACGTCACTATAACCTGCCTGACTCCAAAGAATTAGACCGTGCCTGGAGGAGTTGGCATCGCGTTGTGGCCAGCCGCCGTACACCTGGTCAGCTTCATCCAGAATCGACACTGGCCGCTCATAAGCCTCAACAGTCTGCGAACTCAGGTGAAACCGGCAAAGACCGAAGCGTGATTCGCGCCCAGTCCGACGACTCACCCGTCCGTCGCTGATCCAAGCCTCTGAAGATCACGGCTTGCTCGTAAATTTATAGATCGTTCCCATCATGTCGTCAGCCGTCCAGGCACCTCCAGCCGTTCCGTAATCGAGGCGAATCAGCTTCCGGTCAGGGCCGATCACAGCGGTGCTGAGGTTATGCATGATCTCTTTTTCTGTCGGACCATACATCAGGCCGAGCTTGGGCCCAAATTTACCGAGCTCCTCATGACTGGCCACCGCATAAGTCCAGAGCGGCATCTTTGCTCCACGAGACTTGGCATGGCTGGCCAGAACGGCTGGAGTATCGTGCTCCGGATCAAAACTCACGGATAGCAGACGCACCTGATCGGCCTTCGGCAAGGGCTGCAGGCGTGCTGCGAGTTCACCAAACTTACGGTCCATCAGTGGACAGAAGTTGGGCAGTGGACACCGTGTATATATAAACGTCAGAACCACCAGCTTACCACGATAATCACTGAGCTTGGCAGGCGTTCCATCCTGAAGAGTCACTTTAAAGTCAGGCACTTCCTCACCCGGCAAAAGGGTGGCTGGCTTGGCTTTGATCTCCAGCCCATTAGGCCCGAAATTCAAGGCCGAAGGCTCGGCGGTCCTGGTGATCACCACGTCATTCAGCTCGATGTCTTCCGCCTTGACCACCAGGACACCTTCCACCTCGTCGCCCACAAACAGGTCGCCCAGAACCTCTTTCCCCTTCAGGTCAAAGGGCATGGTCATGGCCTTCATATAGCCAGGGATTTCGTCGTGCCGAATCATCACCTGGCCTGATTCCTTATCAATCTCACGCACCACCCCGGTCAACTTATACTGCTTCGGAGCAGCGGGCTTAGCCTCCACTGACTTTGGCTTTTCCGTTTTATCAGGTTTCACAGGTGGATTCTGTGGCTGACCACCACAGCCAGTCAGAGAAATCAGGGCCGTGAGTAGCGATACATGCCATATACGAAACATCATTGAGCCTCCAGAGGAAAGTTCGAATCCACTTCAGCTTGGGAAAGTTCGACCAGAAACGCGCTGAAACGGTCGACAAAGGCTTCGGCGATAGTGTTTCCCTTTTTGGCGGTCGACTGGCGAGGGTCGCCAGCCCCCGAATTCGTCGTCAGGACTTCCCACGGGCGCGAATATTCCACCCATCCACGCTTGAGGGCTTCAAAGATCGGCGCCCTCATGGTCCCGGCATCGGCTTTGTCCATGGTGACCAGATCGGGCCTGAGGTGCAGCATCATGCTGGTTTCAAGTTCATCGGCGTGGTCACCTTCAAGGCAATCCAGAACATCTTTTCGTATATCACCAATCATACGAAACCAATGACAGATAAAGATTTGAACGCCGGTACGGCCATACCATTCGCGCAGAATCCACTTCAGGTCGTTGCCTCCGTGTCCATTTAAAAGGACAAGTTTTTTGACTCCATGCCGGTCGAGCGATTCAATCACATCGCCCACAATTTTGCCCATCGTGCTGGG
>CAMBZY010000285.1 GCA_945872325.1 Candidatus Kuenenia stuttgartensis
TATGGAAGGGATTGTTGAACTTGTCATCTCATCACCTCATCCCATGCGTTACGCCTTCGAATCGTGTAGAGAACGTTTTATTAAGCAAAATCTATGCCATGAATTGGTTGATGAACGCCCTCAGGCTCATAATAAAAATGACGAGGCTAGAAACCACCGTCAGGATCAAACCCATTCGGAGCCCAAATCCTAATTCAGGCGACCGTTTCGAGCTTTTCCTCACCGGGATGGATGATGAAGCGACGTGAGTCGATTTGCCAGCAATTTCAGCTATTGGCTCGGACCAATCCTCCTCTGAAAATCCCGTATTTGCCTTCGACAGATCGACGATAAAGTCTTCTATACCAAGGTCTGAAACAAGGTCAGAGGATTCTGGAAGAACAAACGAATCCGAGATGGTAAATTCTGATAAGTTTAATACTGGGTCGGCGGGAACAACACTCAATTGATGGGATGATCCAGAGGCCCTTCCTGCCAGCATCTCGCTGAGCCTATGTGATACAACATCAGCCGTAGGGCGATCTTCTGGATTTTTTAAGAGGAGTTGGTCTACGAGTGACGTCAAGTCCGCTGGCAGATCTGGACGAACCACAGCCAGTGGTTCCGGAGCGGTCATTCGGTGCCGGTAGATTTTACTGACAGCATCACCGCCATCGAATGGGACATGTCCAGCGAGGGCGTGATACAAAATGCAGCCTAGGGCGTAGTAATCGGCAGCCGGTTCGGCCTTGGATGCATCCCGGAGCTGCTCAGGAGAGGCGTAATCCAATGTGCCAAGGATCACACCCGGGCGGGTCAGACTCTGGCGGTCACCGACAGCTTTGGCAAGCCCTAAATCAAGGATTTTCCAGCGTTTATATCCATCGTAAACAATATTGGAAGGCTTCAAGTCCCGGTGCACCAAGCCTGCTGAGTGAATGGCGATGAGGCCCTCGTTCACCTGAGCTGCCAAACGCACAACCGTTTTGAGTTCAGGCCTGCGATTCTTGGCTTCAATCAATGCTGCAAAACTCGGTCCTCGAAGTCGCGGCATCACCAGATAGAACCGATCCGAATCACGGCCAAAATCGACTGTTTTCGTGACATTGGGGTGATGGACATTCCGGCCAGCTTTCATCTCGCGTAAGAACCTGGATTCCAGTCTTTTACGATCCTCAGCAGGCATATTCGTATCGATTTGAAGCACTTTGACTGCAACAGGAATGTCGCGTCTATCGCGAGGCTCAGCAGCATAAACTTCCCCCATCCCTCCCCGGCCTATGAGTTTACGCAGCCTGTATCGGCCACAATCAAGCCGGTGCGATTGACCTGCCAAGAGCGATTTCGCCTGAAATGAACTTATCAGACCTTCTTTGATTAACGAATTCGCTAACTCGGAGGCTTCATTTACGGAATCGGCAATGTGTCGAACTTGATCGATCTGTTCAGAGGTCAGCCAACCATCGGTTGAGAGCCAGTCCATCCAAGGGCATGTCACGGGCGTTATCCTGGGGAAAAAGTCAGGGTAAAGCGATACGACATTTTAAGAATCTGGTCGAGGATCTGGAAAACCTGGAAATGATCAAAACCAGAACTGGTCCGGATATAGGGATTATTTCCATATTGATGAGAAGACTCACTGAGCCGTATTAACAGCAACAGGCAATCGACCAATATTGACTACGATACACGTGATATTATCACGAGAGCGATTGGCAACAGCTTTGTCGACAAGTATTTGTGCAGCGTTTTGAGCGTTAGGCTCATCTTTAAGGATGCCGGCCATTTCCGATTCGTTGATCACGCCTGAGAGACCGTCGGAACAGAGTACAAAACGGTCACCTGCCAGCAGACTCAGCACTTTGACATCGGTGGCACCACGATCGACCTCACGGCTACCCAGGTAGAGATATAGAACATGGTTATAACGATGGGTAGGCACATCTTCCTGGCGAATTGTTCCGACTTCAGCCAGAGCCTGAGCCATGGAGTGATCGCGTGTCAGCAACTCTGCACGATTGCCCCTGACACGGTAACAACGCGAATCGCCAATGCTTGCCACATGCGCCCGGCCACGCCTGACCACCAGCAGGACAATCGTTGTGCCCATGTTGCTCAATTGGGGCTGGATCGCCGAGGCCGCCACAATTTCCTGATTTGCATCGCTGATCGACTCACGGATCGCTTTAATCACGTGAGTGGTGCGAAATTCGCCGATATTTCGTTTAAGAAGCTCGCGAGGAACAGCGTCGATAGCCATCTGGCTGGCGATCTCACCGCCCAGTTGCCCCCCCATTCCATCTGCTACGATGTAAAGCGGTAAGGCTGCATCAAGATTTGAGATATAGAGGTTGTCTTCATTATGTTCACGAAAATTGCCGCAAATGGTCACTTGACCAAAATCAACAACACCAAGAGTGGTATCGGCAGCCACAAGTGATGATTCTTCAGAGAGATAATCCATCGGAACAAAAGAAGGACTTGACGGTTGTCGTTTGTAACCGACAAGCGACTTCAATTTTTGCCAAATTTGGCCGATCATCGATAAATGTCTTTCAGAATTGAAGCGAATACCAAAATCGATTGATGGGTACAACCTCTGATGATATTCACTACGCTCGTGGCTCTCAAATGTGACTTGGATTCTCGAATTGGACTGATCTGACCTAACCTGAGCATGCTTTATTTCGCATGAGCAGGCGCTGCCCAACGCATGAGATCGTCGGTGCCTACGGCTCTGTAGGTGAGGAAAATCTCACCTGCTTCGAAACCGGCGATTTGACCATGATAGCGATTCATCGCTTCCACGACACCAAAAACACGCTTCCGGCCAACCGGAAACTGCGTTTCATAGCATGCGATAGATCGCATTTTCTGTGCCAAACAATCACCGATGTCAGAGACAAGGTAACCGGAAGACTCCGGCAAGTCCAGACTGTGTAGGGCAATTGGAAAGCTCAATTGATTACTGATCGTGTGAGGGGCCAAGCCATCAAAGTGTTCGTCCCACTTCGTAAGCCGACTATAAAACACGGCTGCATCAGTAATTAGCATCGCTTGATAGTGGTCAGGGGAAGCCATCACGGTTCGGCCTCCGAACCCTACGACAACTTTCGGACGATATTTGCGAAAAACTTTCGCCAACGCCACCCGGTGCTCAAAGCTGTCAAAAAGTCTTCGGTTCGGAAGGTTTAAGTTGATTCGCAGGCATACGCCAAGCTCTTCAGCGGCTTTTCGAGCTTCTTCCAGACGAACTTCCGGGCCTGGCGAAAGAGGGGTTGGCTCTCCATCAGTCAGATCAATGATTCCGACTCGATAGCCCTTGCGGGAAAGATGCGCCAAAGTCCCACCGCAGGCGATCTCCACGTCGTCCGGGTGTGCACCCACTGCTACAAAATCGAGTTCTTGTTCGTGAGAAATGGACTGACTGAATGTCACGTAAGATCCGCCAATCCAAGGATTGTTGACTCATCGACAGAAGATCTGATATACCGTTGGGCCATGCAAGCCTTAGTCTACGTGAATATCAGAGAGTTTTCAATTATCCCTCCTCAAAAAACCTCAAAAAAACGAATCTTGTGATGACTCAATGTTTTCGGATAGACCAAAGCCGGTCAAATGGACTATAAAGGGCCTGTCAATTCTGCGAATTTGCTCTAAATTGACATCCGCTTTACAATCTTAAAGGTACCTAATGACCATGAACCCATCATCCGCGAACAACTCGGAATCGCCAGTTGCGGTTCACCTGCCAGAATCAAACTCCTCTGAAACTCTATCTGCGTGGCAGTTTGTGGCACCTTTTGCAGTCTTTCTGATCGGCACTCAGGCAGAATCCTTTGCTGTCGATTCCAACGGCAAAGTTTTAGGCGAAACCTACGCGATGATCTACAGCTTAAAGATCATCGCTGTGCTGATCGCGATGTTTATCTGCCGAAAATCACTCGCCGACCTGCGGCCTCTACCAAACTTCCGACTGATTTGCGTCGCTATCCTCACAGGTATATTCGTCACAGCATTTTGGATTGGCCTTGATGGGCTTTATCCGTCGCTACCGGAATCCATGGGTAAACGTTCCGCTTTTGACCCTACAACGCTGAATGGCCTCTGGCAAATTCTTTTTATCGCCTTTCGCAGCTTGGGCTTAGTGATTGTGGTACCGATTATCGAAGAACTTTTCACTCGCGATTTTTTACTCAGATACGTCACAGAACCTGATTGGCAAACCATCCCAGCCTGGAGATTCAACAACACAGCCGCTCTTGTCTCTACAGCCATTTTTGTGGCTGGCCACCCGGAATGGCTGCCGGCACTGCTCTGCGGAATCCTTTGGATATGGCTCTTGCGATGGTCAAAAAGCGTCTCGACATTGGTCATCAGCCATGCCGTCGCAAACCTCGGGCTTGGAATTTATAGTGTTGTCACGGGAGACTGGCATTATCTTTGACGAATGGGCAGAAAATAAATCCCGCTTTTTAGGCTAATCGTAGCCAAGCACAACTTGGCTTTTATCTTGCCGGTCTTGACGCTAGCGCTGGTGATTTATCTTCCGCGAACCAGGGGCTAGATTCATACAGCCCGGTTATTAATCTTCCGCGAACCGGGGGCTAGCGCCCGGCGGCTAGGTTCATACAGCCAGGTTATTTATCTTCCGCGAACCGGGGGCTAGCGCCCGGCGGCTAGGTTCATACAGCTAGGTTATTTATCTTCCGCGAACCGGGGGCTAGCGCCCTCGTTCTTACGCATAAGTTATAAAGTCGCAATTTATCGATAGATCAATGGGTTTGGTTTGAGGGCCGAAGGCTCGTTCCATACCAGCCTTGGGCAACGCCCAAGGACGGCGTAAACCTCTACATAATTATACTTTGCTATCCCTCCCGTCTCCGCTTGCGGACCAAAGGTCCGCAAGCGGAGACGGGAGGGATTCTTCTTGGTTCGTCCGCCCGGCCTAGGCCGTTGGCCTAGGCTGGTATGGACCGCACCGTTGGTGCTTAAAGCCAGTCTGATCAAACTGTTATGCTT
>CAMBZY010000286.1 GCA_945872325.1 Candidatus Kuenenia stuttgartensis
ACAGGCCAAACAGCCCGCACAATCCGTAGAAAACACCCACCCCTGCATACTGCTATAACTTACACACCAGATTCTTTCTGCCCAATCTCGGGCTGAACATCCGGTTCAAGCCTGAGTCGCCGGATTCGATTCGGGTCTGCCTGAACGATGACGAGGCGCCAGGAGTCAAAGCTTACGCTGTCGCCAGGTCGGCCGAGCCGGCCAAGTTGTTCGAGCATGAATCCGCCGGTGGTCTCTGAATCCGTTTCGGGGAGATCGATATCAATGGTCTCGGCAAGTCGGTCCAAAGGGCAGGATGCATCGACGTCGTAAACATTGTCGCCAAGGTGCTCAATAGCTGGCGTTTCGCGATCAAATTCGTCCTGAATCGGCCCGACAAGTTCTTCCAGGACATTCTCCAGACTGACCATTCCGATCGTACTGCCGTATTCATCGACAATCATGGCCAGGTGGACTCGATTGCGCTGAAATTCGATCAGGAGTTGATCCAAATGCTGAGATTCAGGGACACAAGGCACTGCCCTGGCGAGCTTTCGAAGGTCGGGTCTCAAATTACTTTGACTGATCACAGCCTGAAACAGGTCTTTGACGTGAATCATCCCAATCACCGTATTCAGGTCGGTTTCACATAACGGGAAACGTGTGTGAGCCGCCTGACGGGCAAGTCTCAAATTATCTTCGATCGGGCGTGAGAGGCTTAAATAAACAATATCAGGCCGGGGCACCATGATTCGGCGGGCGGTTTTATCTTCCAGATTGAGGACATTTTCGATCATGACCCGTTCGTTGCGACTCAGATGGCCGCCTTCAACAGAGTGCTCAACGATCAATCGAAGTTCGTCAGCCGTGTGCGTGAGTTCATCATTATGAAGATTTCCCAGGCCCATAAGTTTCAGCAATAGTTCGCTGGCTTGATTGAGCACCCAGATGATCGGGAAGAAGAGATAATAGAAGGCAAGAAGTGGAGGACCAGTCCAGAGAGCGACCGGTTTGGCGATGCGAATGGCGAGGCTTTTGGGTACGAGTTCGCCAAGCGAGATGTGGAGAAATGTGACAATCAAAAACGAGACAGCCGGGACGAACGGGAAACCATGGTTTGTGGAAGGGTCGTGTTGAGTCTGGCCAATTTTGTTGAGCAGGGAGTTGATGGCCGGTTCGATGGAGCTTTCGATCGTCCAGCCAAGGGCGAGGCTAGCCAGAGTAATCCCGAGCTGGGAAGCGGAGATGTAGGTGTCGAGTCGGCCCAGAATTTTCAGGACGATTTTTGCGGCCCAGTGGCCTTCATCGGCCATCTGTTCGATTTGAGTATGACGCACTTTGACAAGCGCGAATTCAGCGGCAACAAAAACCGCATTTGCAAGAAGCAATGAAGCTACCAAGGCGAGATCGAACAGGCCCATCGACGACTGGGTCCAGGCAGAACACCTGGCTCCTGAAAGATTTGACAAGTCATCGATTGAAGACACGCCTTCAGTCGATGAACCAAGTATATCAGTTTAGAGAATTTTTGGGCATGAAATTCAATAGATTTCAAAGAAGCATGAAAAAAGCCACCCTTGGATCAGGATGGCTTTGAAGCTCCTCGTCTTGGACTCGAACCAAGAACACTGCGATTAACAGTCGCATGCTCTACCAATTGAGCTAACGAGGAAGGTAATATCAATATAGCTCAACACGCTCTTGGAATCAAGCACTTTTTTGGAAAACTTCGGCTGATTAGACTTATTTCCCTGTACTCACAGGTGTTTCCGGCTTTTCTTCCGGGTTTGCATGGGTGTCAATAGCTCGTTCCAACAAGCCAACGATTAGCGCATTCATCGATGCTTTGTCGTCTTTCGCCCAGCTGGCTAGACTTTCGTGGATCTTGGGCGGCATCCGGATTTGGAAATGAACGACTGTTTCTGCCATGACATAAGCCCTTTTTGGTCAGGTAGATATACCGGAGCCATGTTGGTCCCACTACGTCGGAAAACTCCATGCACTCATACATCAATTCACTATCAGTTTTGAAGCAACACCCAGAAATGTCAACCTTCCAGCCTGAAAAAACCTGATCATTTTGAGAAACCAATCCAGATACGAGCCCCGCTTGATGATGGAAGTATAAGCAAATGAAGTTCTTACCTCCACCACGGCCCCACAAATTGAAGAGAGTTGATCTGATTCAAAATGCCGGCGTTTCCGTCAGCGATACCTGTCGACACAAGTGGTTCAATTTTAGCTGGTAAAATCGTTCAATTTTTCTGAAAAACAGCACGCCCCTTCTCACTCAATGTGGGAGGGATAAAAAGATATTATGCCGGTCAGCCAATATGAATCTAATGGCTGGCCGACTCAAGCCTGAGCACTGGTGGACTGATTCCGCAATCTGGGCGGAAGGCGGAATCAACCTGACTCGGGGTCAGTAGTACCACTGGTGAACTCAAGGAGTGGCCACCGCCAAGAAATTGGCGGTGGCTTTTTTTGGCGCATTTAACGAGTTTTTTTCAAACGTTTAACCCAGACTTGTTGGAACTCTGGCAGACTTTTGACTATACTTTGGTAAGTCTGGCTGGTTTGGATTCTCATTTGCATCAAGCCATGTGGATTCTATAAGGCTGGTTCAGTCCTATCACATTGCCGGCATTGATGATCGCTCCATGACCGACATCTTCTACGGTCATTCGTCACGAGGTCTATTGCATGAGTACCGATTCGGAACTGCCCGGAATCTTTTATCCAGGGCTGGAAGGTGTCATATCCAACGAAACTGCGATCACAAATCTTGAGGGTCGCAAAGGTGACGGCGACCTGGAGTATCGCGGGTACCGGATCGAAGATCTGGCGGACCACGTCAGCTACGAAGAAGCGGCCTATCTGCTGCTCCATGGCGAATTACCGAACGTCAGCCAACTTTCAGACTTCGACAGTCGCCTTCGCACACAGCGAGCCGTCCCAGTCGAGTTGATTGAACTATTGCGAAAGATCCCGAAAAGCGCTCATGGAATGGACGTTTTGAGGACAAGCCTCAGTGTGATCTCGCACTACGACTCCGAAGTCAACGCTTCTCCAACGGATCATGCCGCCAACGTTCGTAAAGCCGAACGTATTGTGGCGAAGACTGCAACAGCAGTCGCCGCACGCGAACGATTACTGGCCGGGCTTGAGCCAGTTGCCCCGGATGCCACACTCGATCACGCTGCCAATTTTCTTTATATGTACAACGGAACGAAGCCAAGTGAATCGATGGCAAAGGCTTTCGATCTTTCGCTCGTTCTTTATGCCGAACATGAGCTGAACGCTTCGACTTTTGCAGCCCGTGTGACCGTTTCAACCCTCTCGGATATCTACTCCGGAATCGTTGCTGCCGTGGGAACCTTGAAAGGTTCACTGCATGGTGGGGCCAACGAAGAGGCTTGGAAAGTGCTTGTTGAAGTCGGTTCGCCAGATCAAGCGGAAGACTGGATTCAGGACGCACTGGTCAAGAAGAAGCGGATCATGGGCTTTGGCCACCGTGTCTATAAGACGGGTGACCCGCGTGCACGCATCCTTAAAGATTGGTGTCAGAAGCTGGCCAAAGAGATTGGCGACGATCGCTGGGAAAAAATTGCCGAACCGATCGAACGCGAAGTGACGATCCAGAAAAAACTTCCGCCCAACGTCGACTGGCCAACAGCTCGCCTTTATCACTATATGGGCCTGAAGACTGAGGTTTACACCCCGATTTTTGCTCTGGCACGTGTCGCTGGCTGGGCAGCCCATATCATCGAACAACTTGATTCAAACCGCTTGATGCGACCAAGAGCTCGCTATACAGGGCCTGCCAACCGCCCGATCAAGCCAATTGATCAGCGTGGTTGATTCGCCGATCAGCTGATCTTTTGATGGAAAATCTCGTTGACTGTCGCAAGACGCCGTTTTCATACGGCGTCTTTTTTTTATTTAACATAAGTTGCAGGGGCCTGAACAACGAAAAAAGGGCACTCTCAAATTGAGAGCACCCCGTATGTTTTCAGATTCTAAACATCAGAGGTCAATCAACAGGTTTGGCTGGGTTGGCCGATTCTGAAGCGGGAGAGACAGGAGCAGGATCTTCGGTCGTGCCAGCTTCAGGCTTTGGTTCTTCAGCTTTAGGTTGAATGGCTTTGCCAGAAGGATTGGCCAGAGCTTTCAAGCCACTTTGATCGACACCTTCCACTGGTGACGTACGCAGGTTTCGCATGGAATAACCAAGAATACCTGGCAGGCGTGTGAGTGGTAGAGGACGAATTCCAAGGCTTCGGGCCTCACGCAATTGTTCGTTACGACGCTGAACAAAATCACGTTCAACCTGGCTGAGTTCCCGCATCTGCTCCGGAGAGAGCGGTCGTTCGTCGTCAACATACCAGGCGATCTGGCCGGTCAACTTGCCAATTTCCACTTCCTTACCGGCAACGATATTCAGATCGTAAACCACTGTTCCGCCTGCTGATGCGATCATTCGCTTCAGATCCGCACGGTCGTCTTTGCCATCCTGGTCAAGGTCAAGTTGGCCGATCAGTGCAAATTTCTGAGGGTCAGAAGCGTTCCAGCCAGCGGAATAGATCAGGTCTCCAGCAACGATTGGCTTGGCGAGATCTTTGGTCTCAATAATCCGTCCAATGCTATACTGATTACCCACTTCCGTTACTTCAATCTGGCCTTTTGGCTTATCGCTTGGGATGCCGACGGCTTTTTTGTCGAAGATGGTGAATCGCATCGTTGGCCGAACACCCATGGATCGGTTCACATCGACACGGACTTGTTTGGTCGAGTAATCGACAAACGAGATGGTTCCGTCTTTGACATCAAGAACATCTTCTTTACGCTCGATCTTTTCACGAAGGCCGGTCAACTGGCCCCTAAGATCCGTTTTTTCAGTGGTGTGCTTGCCTCGTTCTTCAGCCAGAGTGCCTTGCATGGCTGCAAGTTCAGTCTCTTTCTGATTGGCTTCACGACGTGACGTATCAAGATTTTCCGTCAGACCCACTCGGCCTTCTTCG
>CAMBZY010000287.1 GCA_945872325.1 Candidatus Kuenenia stuttgartensis
TGATTCAGGAGCACGTTTTGGCGATGAAAAAGCGGCTTGAGGAGGGTCGCGGACTGCGGTTTTGGGATGAACTCTTTGCCGAGATCTTTATCCAGGCCGACAAGATCAAAATGAATGTAGAGAAAACACCAAAGGGTGTTCGAGTGACGGAAACATCGGATGATTCAACCGTAGTCTTGTTGATTCAGTCGCATGCGGACGTCGTGTCGAAGTTTGCGGACCATGGTTTTGAGGAAGCCCATAAAAATCATCAGGTTCCTGCTGCGAAGGCCGTTGCAAAGAGCGTAAAACTTGAATATCCGATCATTGCCAAGTTTGGCGGTGTGTTGCCCCGGCCTAAGGCGGTGGATCAGCCGAAATCGGGATCTAAAGTGGTGTTCGACACAACCGCCGATTCCAAGGCTGGTGAAGTGAACAAAGGGCTGGACCGGGCCGCTCGACTTTTGAACCTTTACGGGGTCGCAGGGCTGAATGCGAAGGACGTCAGGATTACGGTGGTTTTGAATGGCGAGGCGACAAAGGCGGCTCTTGGGCAAAAGGCCTATGCCGAGAGATTTCAGGTTGAAACCAACCCTAATCTGATTCTGATCCGAGAGTTGCAAAAAGTCGGTGTAGAAGTGGTGGTGTGCGGTCAAGCGCTCCATTATAAAGGCTTTTCCGATAACGAAGTCGCTGAGAAACTTGCGATTGTGGCTTCTGCCCTGACAGCTGTGATCAATCGGCAGGCGGATGGATATTCATACGTTCCGGTTCCTTGAGCCAACAGGTGGAGTGAACATGCGAAGTTTTAGCCTGTTTTTATGTATGGGAGTTTTGGTGGTTGCTGCGGAATTGCCATCCATAGGGCAGGTCGGAAACGCTTCAAGCCAGGCCAAAATTCCCCCTATACCTGGAGGGGCGCTGGGAGAGTCCATTCGTCTGGGCCGCGATCTCGTTGAAAAAACCACCACCCATCCTCTCAGCAAGCCTTATTCCGGGAATGCCCTGAACTGCACATCCTGTCATCTCAAAAATGGCACGGATCTCCAAGCGGCCACTTTTATTGGAGTCGCTTCGGCTTATCCGGCGTGGTCGCCCCGCGAACGACGAGTTATCACTCTGGAAGATCGAATCCTGAACTGCTTCATGCGAAGCTGTAATGGCAAGCGACCTCCCCTGGGTAGTGAAGTCTCAGTTTCCATTCTCACTTACATCACCTGGTTGTCCAGCGGTCAGCCGATCCGCATGAATCCAGATCGGCCTCTCGGACCAAATCCACTGCCCCAGGTCAGTCTGGCTGGTTTTAAACCGGACCAGAACAAAGGCTCGCAACTTTATTCGGAACGATGTGCAAGCTGTCATGGTCGCAATGGTCTGGGCAGGCGAATGAACCCGCCGCTCTGGGGCGAACGCTCATATAACGATGGTGCAGGTTTGGCTGAAGTGCAAAAACTGGCGTCGTGGCTAAAACCATCCATGCCACCGGAAGAGACTGACTTGACGGATGACGAGGCTCTGAATATCGCCGCATTCATCAATTCGCACGATCGGCCAAAGTTTCGACTCAAAGACCATCTTCCGGAAAAGTCGGAACTTGGTGAGTACAACTCATTAATCGACAAATAATTCGCTGCGTTACTGAAGTCAGAGCTCGCCGTGTTCTGAAATGCCATAAATCTGGCTGATCTTTAGCAATAGCGCAACCAGCGATGCCTGATAAATCAGAAACTCCTAGTGCCCCCTCAAGCCATGCTCTATGGGTGGTCTTCATGGGTACCCCATTTTATTTCAGTGTATGCCGGAAATCCTAAAGCAAACCATCCCCATTTATAAGGCCTGAGGCTGCACTAGATTCCCAGCCATCTCTTCACCCAAATTTAAGACCAGCAGGCAGCAAAATTCACATCCGGCAATTACAATGACCATCCGCCGTCTCGATTGAAACTCAAAATGTTGTGGCGATTCATCACATCAATATCCATCGCGGGTTTGAATCACGGTAAAAAAGGACATTCTGACCATGCATCGGCTGATAATCGGCTTCTTCTCGTTGGTGATCGCGGTTCCAATCTCATCATTCGCGCAGAGCTATAAAGCTCCGTCTGGTCAGGAATTTGCCAGGGTTGTTCCGGGCGGGACCACCATCCTGCCCAATGGTCGGCTACTGACACCCATTGGCGACCGGATCTATACCGAAAGCGACCTCTGGAATGTGGTCCTAAGTCCTGATGGGAAATGGGTTGTCGGGCTTTGCGATACAGGCGTGGTCGTCTGCTCTACCAACGTGAAAGGGCCGCTCAGCCCTTCGTTTCGTATACCCTGGAAGCGGGCCGCTTTCTGTGCCGTTTTCACGAAGGACAGCTCCAGGCTGATCGCCTCCAGTGGAGATTCTGACCACGGGATCCAGATCTTTGAAACACGCGAGTGGAGCACCCCTCCAAAGAAACGCCTTGAAGTTCGCGACCTCAAGCCAGTTGCGACCATTCGAGTGCATGATGAAGCTTATATCAACGATATCGTCGTAACACCCAACGAGCAATTCGCCTTCGGCGCCGATGTCGCTCGGCAGCGAATCGTGGCATTTGATCTCTCGGCAAAATCGGTCGTTGCCGATATTCCGGTCGGCCGAGAGCCTTTCTCACTTGCCCTATCTGGCGATGGCACCAAGCTTTTTGTCGCGAATATCGGAGTGTTTGATTATTCGGTCGTCCCACGAGGCGACGGTAATCCTCGAGGCATTTCGGTTCCTGCCTTCGGATTCCCTTCCAAGGAAGCTGAGGAAGGCGTGGAGCTGCAAGGTCGCAAAATTCCTGGCCTGGGAGATGCGAATGTCGTGGATGCCCACTCGGTTTGGATGATCGATGTCGCTGACCCATCGAAACCGAAAGTATCTGCCAAGGTCAAAACCGGCATCTTGCTGCACGCACCGGCCGATGGTGGTAAAGCCGTCGGTGGAAGTTCGCCGAATTCGCTTTGTGTATCGGGCGAGACACTTTTTGTCTCCAATGGCAACAACGACACAGTTCAGTTTTTCAGCGTTAAGACGATGGAGCTGATCCGCACCGTGAAACTTGCTCCAGAGCCTGCTTTATCGACCCTTCGTGGAGTGATTCCTTCAGGCATGGCGGCGAGTCGTGATGGAAAAACGCTTTACGTTTGCGCGTCGGGGCTGAACGCTGTGGCCGTGATTGATATTGATCAGGGAGCGGTGCGAAACTGGATTCCGACGGGTTGGTTCCCAACGGCATGCCGACTCTCATCCGATCAAAAGCGGCTTTATATCGCGACTCAAAAAGGTTTGGGGCATGGCCCACGAGGGGCGAAGCATGCTCGTCCGGAAAGTGATGAGCGGTTTGGACTTCAAGAGATGCCTGGAATGATCAGCGTGGTGGATTTGGATGGATTGACCACTGGTCTGGACATTGTGAGGCGCAACAACGGAATGATTTTGAACAAAGAGAAGCCTCGCGGTTTTCCATCCGAGATCGAGCACGTGGTTTTTATCACCAAAGAGAATCACACATTTGATGGGATTTTTGGAGGTCTTCCCGGCTCGACAAGCGAGAAGGATTACGCTGAATTCGGGATGAACGGCTGGCTTGAGGAGAAGGGCAAAACGGAGCGTTTGCCGATCATGCCGAACCATATTCGGCTGGCCCGGCAATTTGCCATTTCGGACAATTTTTATATGGAGCCACAAGCCTCGGGCGATGGTCACCGCTGGCTGGTTGGCGTTTATCCGAGCTTTTGGACCACTCGTGTTTTCTATTCCGGATGGGGTTTCAAGTTGAGCGAAACCGCCAAAGGTCGTTTGATTGCATTTGGCTCGAATGGATCCCAGATTCCGGAAGATTATCTCGAGAATGGGTCGCTCTGGGAGCACCTCTCACGCGGCGGTCTCACATTCCGTAACTATGGTGAAGGCTATGAGTTGCCCGACAACGACGAAGGCAAACCCGAGACACGGTCCGGCGGTTTCACGCGCGTCAACTATCCGATGCCAAAGGTCTTATACGACAACACTTGCTTTGATTTTCCGTCCTATAACACGAATATCCCCGACATTGCCCGTGCCGACTGGTTCGTGGAAGATCTCGAAAAATACCGGACCCAGCACGAGGGTAAAATTCCAAGGTTCCTGAACGTTGCGATTTGTAACGACCATGGAGCTGGTCCAAATCCTAAGACTGGATATCCTTACGTCGCAAGCTATATGGCCGATAATGACCAGGCTTTGGGGCGTATCGTGGCCTATCTTTCCGTTCAGCCGGAGTGGAAGAAGATGGCGATTTTTGTGACTCAGGACGATTCCGGTGGTGACGACGACTCGATTGACCGCCACCGCTCGTTCGTCTTATGCATTAGCCCTTGGGCCAAAAAGGGTTACGTGTCGCACGAGCACACCTCGATCATGAGCATCATCAAGTCGATTTACACGCTCTCGAAACTCGGGCCCAACAACCTTTTTGACGCTACGGCGACCGACCTTGCGGACATGTTTGATACGTCCAGGCCAGATTTCACACCTTATCAATACGTGCCAGCCGACCCCAGAGTCTTTAAGCCGGAAGCCACTTTTGATCCAACGGATCCGAAGTTTGAGCGTCGCCGAAAGGCTGGGCCTGCGATGAAGCTGGACGATCCTGATTTTGTGGAATCGCTGAGGAAGAAATGATTTGAGATTCGCCAGACGACCGGCTCCATAAACGGGGTCGGTCTTGGGTTATTTCCTGTAGAAGTTGGATTTCTTATCCAACCCAACCGGGGGAAAGAATGGTTGGATGAAATTTACCATCTTCTAGAATGAATCGTCAATTGTCGAGATAAATCCGTTTCGTAATAATGATTTAAAGTGTTTGTAATAAATTAGTTGGGGTGAATCTACCTGCTTCTGTTGCCCACTCAAGCCTAAAAAAATGGTGGTGTTTCGCTTTGGTGTCTGCTCTGGATCCCGAAGATCACGGTTTCCGGCCCAATCTTCTTTCACGTAC
>CAMBZY010000288.1 GCA_945872325.1 Candidatus Kuenenia stuttgartensis
GCCGCTGCAGGAGCTGGCGACTGACGTTCCCAAACGGTTTCACAAACAGGCACTTGCTTGGTCACCGTGCGTGGGACTTTGCGGGTGACTGTAACGGTTTCCGTGTAAGGAACCTGAACAGAGTATGTCCGCTCAACAATGTCCGTGACCTGCTTGGCACGTTGCACGTGTGTTGTCACAGTCTCCGTGTAAGGAACCTGTACAGCAACCTGACGATTCATCACGCCTTTGACTTCACGAGGCTTTTGAATGTAGGTTGTGACTTGTTCCTGAAATGGAACCTGAACTGCCACAGTCTGAGTCGTCGTTTCCTGAACCTGACGAGGCTGCATTTCTGTATAGGTTTCAGTGCGGCTCTCGGAGCGATACGCTACGCGAGTGCCCTTCACCACTTCTTCCACAGAACGTGGAACCTGATGTGTCACAGGAACTTCGGTCTCGCGGGTCTTGGTCACATGATGGGTGCGCTGAACTTGCTTGGGAACCATCTTCGTTTCGGTAGATGGAACTTCCACTTCCTGTTGTTGGGCAACCATTTCCGTCACGCACTCTTGAACCTGAACCTTCACTGGAACCGATGTCCGAACTGGACGTGAAACCCAGACCTGCTGGCAGGCGTATGTCACACCACCACAAACATGACCACAGCCACCGCAACCAATGCTCTTCTTATGATGACCGCAACTGCCGCACTTGCCCGACACGCCACAACCCGTGGTGCAACCGGCTGATGTCTGAACCGGAACGGCCTGATTCACCCAGCATCCACGATCTTCAATCACTTCTTTGCACTGGGTCACCTCACGGGCCACCATCTTCTGCTGAGGCACATGAACCGTTCTCATCTCTTTGCGAGTCACATGAACGGTCTCAGGATGCATCACCGTTTCGGTCACGGTTTGTGCTTCTGTGTAAGGCTCAAAACGCTTTTCGTTGCGTGTCACGGTATCGTAAACCGTTTTGGTCACTTTGGCATCAAAGGTCTCGGTCACTGGAATTTTGACTTCCAGCTGACGAGTCTTCTGAACAGGCTCGAAAACGGTCTTGGTCGTCGGAACGGTTTCGGTCTTATATTCGGTACGATAACGGGTCACGTTGTTTGTGACTGGCACGTTATCGAAAACGGTCGATGTGGTCGGAACCGTTTCGGTCTTATATTCCGTGCGATAACGGGTCACGTTGTTTGTGACAGGCACCGACTCATACTCGGTACGAGTCACAGGTTGCTTTTCGGTTTTATGCTCTGTCCGATACTTTGTGACATTATGTGATTCTTTAACGTCATCATAGACTGTTTCGGTCACGGTGACATGCTTCGTAATCGTCCGTGGGACCAGCACTTCACAGACCGGCGCGGAAACATCACACGAGATGGTGGTGGCACATGGTGCAGCCAGTGTTCTCGGAGCACATCTCAGGGAAATCGGCTTGCAGGCATGGCAAGCCTGTACAGCCGATGTTGAGTTCATCAAGCCTGTTGCAAACAATAAAGCGAATGTCCAGCGTTTCATGGTGCAGTCTCTCTCCAAAATGATGGTGTGAATCACTCAAGTTGCATGGTCTTATCAAATCGCAATCTATGACGATCATAAAACCTTCCAAACATTTTTAAATTATACGATCAAATTAATCAACATTTTTTACCCAATCGTATCCATTTTACTCAAATTAATCGCTACAGAATGAACTTTGGCTCTCGATTGACGAACGATTTTAGAAAAAGGTTCAAAATCGGCTTGTCAGAGGTCTGGTATTTGGTAGGATTCCGACCCAGTCAGATGATTCATTGGCGCACAGGAAGTGAGCCAGGTGTTTAGGGCTTTTGGCCCTGAACAAACCACTGATCCATGGAACAACCGATTCGTCGCCCTTCAGACAAAAGGCAAGGATGCCATGTCGGACCAAGCGGAATCGCTTCGACATCTTTTCGCGGCTAAACACCTCGATGAATTTGTTTCGGATGCCGGGGATTCAAACCCTGAATCCAACGTTGGCTGGACCATTCAAGCCGACCACCAAACAGAATACGTCAACCATGACCCGGCCCTCGATTCCGAATCGCCGACCGCGAATCCTCGACGACAAACACGCGTTTTATGTCTCGCAAGTGGCAAAGGTGGAGCCGGGACCAGCATTCTTAGCCTCAATCTAGCCGTGGCTCTGGCCAATAAAGGCGAAAGAGTGGCCTTGGTTGACGGCGATTATGGTCTTGGTCAACTGGAAATCCTTTGCGATCGCCGCCCGACTGTCGATCTCGAAGATGTCCTGTCAGGCAGAATCACTCCTCAGGAAGCCTTGGTAGAAGGCCCTCAAGGAATCCGCCTGCTGGCTGGCTCTCATGCAGCACGCATGAATGAAGCCTGGCTGGTCGGCCCTGCCACAGACGAACTACTCGCTCAGGTCGTGGTCGAACTCCGCGATAGCCGAGTGGTTGACTGGATCCTCGTCGATGCCGGCAGCGGCTTGACTGCTCGATCTCAAACCCTTGCTGCTGTTGCAGATGGAATGATTCTGGTCAGTACCACGGAACACGCCGCAATCGCGGCCAGCCATGCCCTGCTCTCGCACTTGCGCAGAGCCGCAGGCAGTCATCTCAGGCTTGTCACGCTCATCAATAAATCTGCCTCCCACAAATCAGGCAATGAGGCCGCTGACCGTCTGATTCAGGCCGCCCGTCTGTTTCAAGGTCTCTCCGTGGGCCAGCTCGGTGTGGTGCGAGACGATTTCGACGTGCCTAGAGCTGTTCGAAACCGAATCCCTGTCGTTCAAGCCCCAGGCTGGTGGCTATCCACCGCAGCCAGAGACATCGAACGTATCGCCACGAAAATCCATAACGGATTCGAAACCTGGGATAAAGCCGCCACCGATATGCCTGTCGCGGCTTCAACCTTCAGTGGATATCCACTCGATAACCACGAACTGACCAATCCCGTGTCCGCCAGCGAAAAGGCGAGCCGAAAAGCTGGCTGAGAATGGATGGCGATGCTCGTGATCGTCATCAAATGTCTATCTAAAGGACGATCGCGGAGAGTTCCGCAACGGCTCTCAGGATCTGTCCCAAAGTCATCATAGCTTCAATCCGTCTCTTTGTCCCAACAGACTCAGACCCGGTTCTGAATCCAAAAACGCCCCGCCCCGGTATTGTGCGATTCCGACATACCAGGGGCCAGAATCAACAATTCTGCAAAATCGATGTCAAGATATATCGGTTTTAACGAAAAATTCAAGATTACCGTCAAGGCCGGCATCTTCAGCAACCGATAAAGATACCGGCGATTCCTGATCTTTTCGGGAGTCCCAGCCCAGGCAAATCGAAGTGATTTCTGACACAGCTGAATTCGGTTTCAAATCCGGATTGGCAAGATTCAAGAAACATCGTATTGCTTGTAGGTGAAGCACAAGGACGTGCGTGACTCTCGGCGACGACATGGAGGTCTGGATGTCAACCCAAGTGGATATGGACATAGCGGAGCGGTGGGTAATTTTCAAAGAGAACCCCACAACGGAGCTTCGAAATCGTCTCGTCGAACGTTACTTGCCACTCGTCAAGTACAACGCGGAACGAATCTGGCAGAGATTGCCAGACGGTGTCGATCTGGACGATCTCATCTCAGCCGGTGTATTCGGCCTGATGGACGCCATCGATGCCTTCGACCTCTCCCGAGGCGTGAAGTTTGAAACCTACTGCGTTCCACGGATTCGTGGAGCCATGCTGGACGAACTTCGCACCATGGACTGGGTGCCGCGACTGGTTCGCAGCAAACACTCCAAAATGGAAGAAGCCAAAAAGTCTCTCGAAGTACAACTGGGCCGACCAGGTACTGATGAAGAAATCGCCGATAAACTCGGTGTCAGTCATCAGGAGTTCGAGAAAATGGCCACCGAATCGAACGCGATTGGCTTGGTCAGCCTGAATAAGAAGTGGTATGAAACGGACAGCTACAAAGATGTCCGCGAGATCGACGTTCTCGAAGATAAAAAAGGTGAAGACCCCACCAACCGGCTCCAGCGCAAAGACCTGATGCGTATGGTGACCAAGGGCCTGAACCGCAACGAACGACTCATCATCATTCTCTACTATTATGAAGAGCTGACGATGAAAGAGATTGGCGCAACGCTGGATCTATCCGAATCGCGCGTCAGTCAAATGCACAGCTCGATCATTGAACGCCTCAAAGGCCAGCTCAATGGACGACGGGTCGAGTTTGGCACCTGACTTCCAGAATCTCTTCTGGACCTCAGACCACTCCCTGATATCAATCAAACAACCGCCCATTTGGGCGGTTTTTTTTATATCCCCACTCCAAACGATCTATTACCAACAAAATTTTTATCAGAAGAGCCGAATGCCAGCCAAACTAACCCGCCGCGCCAGCAAGGGCCGAGCGTCCCTGAAACCCTGATATTAGTGCAAAACCTTGACTTGTAATCATTTATACCAGATTAGCGATTTACTTATGCGGCCCTTGCTCGCGCTGCGGGTTAGTTTGGCTGAAAGAACAGTAGCTTTTCAGGAAGTGCGGCCAAATCTTACCCTTCGGATTATTTCACTTGCGATCTCTTTGAGTGGCAGGACAGAGTCTGCCAGCTTGGCGTGAACCACTTCTCCAGGCATTCCCCAGACCACTGAACTTGCTTCATCCTGAGCCACAACCCGTCCACCAGCAGCACGAATCACTCTTGAACCAGCCAGTCCATCCTTACCCATACCCGTCAGAACAATCGCTAAAACATTCTCTCCATAACACTTTGCCACACTTCGGAACAGAATGTCTGCTGCAGGGCGGCATGAGTTTTCAGGTGGACCTTGATTCAGCGTCACAAGCATATTCTGATCAATCGATCGCTCCACAACCATGTGCTTGTCGCCAGGCGCCAATAACGCCAGCCCCGCCTTAAGTGGTTCACCTGTAACCGCTTCTCTCACTGTAATCTCACTGATTGTGTTCAGTCGATCCGCCAGACTGCG
>CAMBZY010000289.1 GCA_945872325.1 Candidatus Kuenenia stuttgartensis
ACTGGGCCATGGTCTGGGGCTCCCAACCGTGGATCAAAGATCTGCCCTGGGCCAATGCCGCCACGAAATACAACTTCAAACACGGCGAAAATGGCAAGCTGACACTCGAATTTTTTGTAACTGCCTTTGATTATGCACCTCCCGATCAAGCCCGGGCCGTGCAATCGAAACTCGAGGAAAACAAGGTCATTGGCATGTCGTGGTCGATCCTCGATTACGACGACGAAAAATCCGAACGCTTTAGCGCTTTCTGGAACCTCTCCCATAAAACCACCATGTACGGCGATGCCTCCGATCTGGTTGCATTTCGCCTGATGCCTCTCGAAAAAAGCCTTCGCAAGCCCATCGAAGCCAACTGGAGCTTCCAGGTAATCAGCCCTGCCGATCGCCATGTTGCATTTCATGACCAATCCTATGGCAATATCAAGTCGTGGAAATGGGATTTTGGTGACGGCACCAACTCCACCGAAAAGAACCCCCAGCATACTTATAAAAAGCCCGGCGAATTTGTGGTCACACTCTATGTGGAAGGCCCTGAGGGCAAATCACGCCGCTCCAAAGTCTGGGATGTGACCCTGCCGTAATCACAAGCCATGACTTTATATCTGTCTGGCAAGTAACGCAAGCCGCCCGATCGCTTGTTTTTCAAGCGTTCGGGCCCGCTCGCGCGATAATCCGAGTTTCTGGGCCACAGCCAGCAATTGCATTGGCTCTTTACCCCCAAGCCCGAACCGGAATTGAATCCATTCCGATTCTAATGGGTCGAGTAATTGCATCCCTTGAAATATCCGCTCAAGACAGTCCGACTCATGGAGCTGATCGTCCACCGACCGGGCCCGATTGTCAGGCACCACTTGCTCAAGACTGATTTCCTTGTTCTGATTTAATTCCTGGAAACTCGGTATGGCTCGATTTAATTTTAAAGCCCAAAATACAATCCTTGATTTTTCCCTGGTCAAATTTAATGCCTCTGCCACCTCCTGATCACTTGGCAATCGTCCCAAACGATCCGTCAGAACCGCCGATGCACGATACCATTTCGCCATCAAACTCACCAGATAAGCTGGCAATCGAACAGTTCTGCCCTGGTTAATCACCGCCCTGCGCATCGATTGTTTAATCCAATACACGGCATATGTGCTGAACCTGGTTGGAACTTCGTGATTAAATGTTTCCACAGCACGCATCAGACCAAGATTTCCCTCCTCAATCAAATCCTCGAGTGAAACTCCCCTACCGAAATAAAGTCTGGAAACTTTCACCACAAGCCTGAGATTTGAGCGAATCATCATGTCGCGGGCCGCAGGATCTCCTTCAGAAACTTTCTGCCCAAACTGCTTTTCCTGAACGGCTGTCAAAAGTGGGATGGACTGGATTTCCTGCAAATATTGCTTAATGGACGCCGATTCTGGCAACCTCGAGATGATCGGTTCATGAGTAGTCGTTTGCACGATTCGCCAGCCTTTTCCACGAAATTTGATGGGTCACACGGAACATACGACATCCAGTCATCACATGGGAACTCGACCGTTTTTTTTCCGCGTTCTCGACCAGACATCACCAAGGTCGGGTTGTAACGATTAATCAAGATCTGCCAGCAATTCTTGCCCTGATCGTGGTTGACAACGTGGAAATCGTTCGTCGTCTGGTCGATTTAAGAGGGGTAAGCGTCCGGCAGGAGAACGCCGGCGGATCGACTTTACCGATCACAAAAATGAGAGAAAGGAATCTCGCCGATATGAATACCCGTCGAATGCTTTTTGGGATGATTCTGAGTGCCTGTCTGGCCAATGTGGGCTGTGTGATGTTTGACGGTGCGGACGATTTTCCGCAACCGTGCAATGGGCCTGATTGCCGGGGCGGTGGGCTGGCCCAATATGGCAATGCCAAATACGGCCACACCGGTGGACACATTGGCGAGCCTGTTTTTACTCCAGCAGCACCAGTGATCCCAGGCGGTGCACCATTGCCCCCGGGCGTGACCGAAGTACAGCTCACACCTGACGAACCCGCCAAGGCCAAGTCGCCCCTCCCGACCGTGGAAGTTCCAACCCCACCTACCCCGACTCCTCCGATTCCAAAGCCCTGAGTTCCTCACGGTTCCAGTCATTTTTGGTAATTCATCAGGAGAGTGGCCCCGCAGTTTCATCTGTCAGGCCACTCTCCTGTTCGTTTTATCCAAATCAGTCATTCATGATCGTTGGCAAGGGAGGGCGGCAGATCTCCTTCGGACATATCCATTAATAGATGTTTCCTCTGAAGCCTAAACACCCAAAAACCAGGAATTAATTCCGGCCCGTTCCTTACTCTGATGCGTCCCTTGCTCGCGTTGCGGGTTAGTTTGGCAGTCAAAAAAACACGATGAAATGCGTGGGCTTTACATATCGCCAATCGACCACGTCCTGCTGCAACTTCCTAAAATTCTCCATGAACTTGCCCCTCATTCACGTTACAATTTCAATCGTCCCAAGAGTCGCTCAAATCCGCCGCTCACCTTGCTCCTGCCAGAATGGATCACCCAGAGATGCACATGCCGATCACCACCATGGACGACGTCCTTAAGGCTGAACCGGTCATCCGCCAGCATCTCTCGCCTGTCCCCCTCATTCGCTCCTATGCATTAGAAAAAATGCTTGGTCTGAAGGCTGGAAGGCGTGTGTGGATCAAGGATTATGGCTGGACTCCAGTCGGCTCCTACAAGCTCATGGGTGCCCTCAACTGGATGCACGCCCACTGCGACGAGATCGGCTCCAGACCTGTAGCCGCACACTCCTCAGGCAATTTCGCCTCAGGTATCTCCTTTGCCGGTATGAAGTACGGCAAACGCGTGATCATCGTCATGCCTGAATCTGCACCTAAGGTCAAGTTCGAACTGACCCGCTCTTTCGGCGCCGAGATTCGCACTTACGACATCGCCACCGACCACCTGACCGGCGTCCGCGATCGCCTGACCCGTGAAATTGCTGACAATGAAAAAGCCTTTCAGGCCTCGCCTTACGACGATCCACACGTCATCGCCGGTGCCGGTGTCGGCGGCCTGGAAATTGTTCAGGATTTAAAGCAGCAGGGCCGATCCATTTCCCACTTCTTCTGCCAGGTCAGCGGCGGTGGATTGATGGCCGGCCACGCTCTGGCCATTGCCGACGGGTTTCCCGATGCCCGGATCATCGGCGTGGAACCGGCCGGTGCCGACGATTTTCGCCAATCTCTGGCCGCCGGCGAACGTGTCCGAGTCGATAAGCCCCAAAGCATCTGCGACGGACTGCTTTCCTACGACGTCGGTCACCACAACTGGCCGATCCTCCAAAAACTGGTCCGCCACAGTGTCGCCGTCGAAGATCTGGCCACCCAAAAGGCCATGAAATGGATCTATCAAACCCACGGACTACGTTCAGAACCTTCCGGAGCGATCGCCACGGCAGCCGCTCTCGGTAGTGGCTTAAACCTCGACGGTGAAGGCGATATCGTGATTATTCTGAGTGGTCGCAATGCCGACGAATCGGCGTTTCAGAAGTGGATTGGCGAGGTCTAAAGTCGAATCTCGGCATTTCCCGAATTCGGCATTCCAGCTGATTTATGGTAAACTTTCAGGCATTGACGCATTCGCCCCAAAAAGCGAAAGCACTGAAATCAAACTCAACCGCCCATTTTCTCTTGAACCAGAGACGTCTCACCGCGATGCTCAAACTCGAAACATTCCCCAACCAGTTCCCCGACCGCGATTACGAAGTCGAACACACCTGCCCTGAATTTACGGCTGTTTGCCCCAAAACAGGCCAGCCAGACTTCGCCACAATCGTGATCCATTACGTGCCTGATCAACACGTGATCGAACTCAAAAGCCTGAAATATTACCTCTTCAGCTTTCGCGACAGGGGCATTTTTTACGAGCACTCCATCAACACCATCCTCAACGATCTGGTGGCCGCCAGCAAGCCTCGCCACATGACCGTAACCGGCCATTTCAACGCCCGTGGTGGTGTCACGTCCAAAATCACGGCCAAATTCTCAGCCTCCACCAAGTGACATCCGCCTGACCTTCCCAGCCCCCAATGGGCCTTTGTGAACATGACCGAAACGCTTCAATCGCGCCTCTCTGTGGCTGACAAAGCCCACTGCTGGCACCCGTTCACGCCCGTGGCCGACTGGGAAGCCTCAGACCCTCTGATCATTCAGTCAGGGCAAGGCGTTTACCTGTTCGATATCGTCGGAAATCGTTATTTCGACGGCACTTCAAGCCTCTGGTGCTCTGCCCTTGGACACCGACACCCGAGGCTCGACGCCGCCCTGATCGACCAGATCGGGCAAATGGGACACTCCACATTCCTCGGAATGACCCACCCCAAAGCCATCCAACTGGCCCAAAGGCTGGCCGAAATCACGCCCGATGGGCTTGATCGCGTTTTTTATTCCGATAATGGTGCAACAGCTGTTGAAATCGCCCTCAAAATGGCATTTCAATATCATGTCCAGAAACCTTCGCCAGAACCGCAAAGAACCCGCTTTTTAGGCCTTACAGGAGCCTATCACGGCGACACCCTGGGCGACGTTTCCGTGGGCGGTGTCAATCATTTTCACTCCCTATTCAAGCCGCTTTTATTTGAAACCCTCAGGGCCCCTGCCCCTCATTGCTATCGCTGCCCTTTAGGCCTCTCCCGGCCCCAATGTGCTCTGGCATGCCTGAAAGAAGCCACAGACCTGATCGACCAGCACGCTGAAACGCTTGCCGCTGTGGTCGTGGAACCCATCGTTCAGGGGGCATCAGGCATGATCACCCAGCCAGAAGGCTGGCTCAAGGGTCTGGCCGATCATTGTCGCAATCGCAATGTTCTGCTGATTCTCGACGAAGTGGCTGTCGGTTTTGGCCGAACCGGAACCATGTTCGCCTGCGAACAGGAAGCCGTTTCGCCCGACTTCATCTGCCTTGCCAAAGGCCTCACAGGTGGATATCTGCCCATGGCCGCCACC
>CAMBZY010000290.1 GCA_945872325.1 Candidatus Kuenenia stuttgartensis
CGAAGTTTTGCATGTTCCGGGCGCCGATCTGGAACATGTCGGTGTATTGGGCCACCAGATCCACCTGACGGGGATCCATGACTTCCGTCACAACCGGCATCCCAAAATGATCGCCCACCCGGCGCAGAATTTGCAGCCCTTCCTCACCCATCCCCTGAAAGCTGTAAGGGCTGGTACGAGGCTTAAAGGCCCCACCACGAAGGATATTTGCGCCGGCTTCACGTACCATTCCGGCGATCCGCATCAGACGTTCTTCGCCTTCAATCGCACATGGGCCAGCGATCATGGCCAAATGGCCACCACCAATTTTGATCCCCTTGATGTCGATGATCGAATCTTCATGATGAAACTCGCGACTGGCGAGCTTGAAAGCCTTCATGATTGGGACCACCTGCTCCACACCTTCAATCGCTTTCAGAGGCTGGGCTTGAAGCTTGGATTCATCACCAATCACTCCAATGATCGTTCGCGACACACCTCGGCTGATGTGCGGAGTAAAACCAAGTTCATGAATTCGATCAAGAACGTGCTGAATTTGGTCGTCGGTACATTCGGGCTTCAGAACGATGATCATCACGCACCAGATAGGAGTTATCGAACACGGGTTCGGGTTTTGAAGGGCTCAATGGATTCGGCCGACACTTCGCAACGCCCAGAACTCAGAATGGGGTAGTATATCTTGCTTTTGCCTGAATGAAAAGCGTTATTTTTCGTAAATTATCAAGATATTCCCAACCCGATCAACCAATCTGCTCAGCTAAACGTTACGTTTTTTGGAATAAAGCCTCTTGCCATCTGGTATTCTCTTCGTTATCCTCTCCAACACCAGTCAAACTGCCTGATCGTTACAGGTCATGCTTTTTGCCAAATCGTTACCGATGGATTTGTCACCAGCACGTTCGGCGGTGTAGACACTCCCGTTTGCCACCCGTTTTAATGTGTATTTGTGCCACGGTCACATCAGGGAAGATCTTGGAAAACACGAATAAGTACTGTGTCATCAAGGAGGTACGCCACATGGCCGTCAAAAATTCGGCGATAGACCGGATTGCTGCACTCGACATTCTTAACGATCACGTGCCAGAGATCCGCGGCCAGCTTCAGTTCCTTGACTTTCTGGTCAGGGCCGTCATGACGGACCTGGAACGATATCAGGCTGAAGCGGATTCAGGGACCAGAATCTTCCTTAAACAACTGATTTTAATGCACTTGCATCATATCGGGCAGAACGGTGGACAGACCGGAGCCCTGAGTGAATTTTCAGAAGCCGTTCACCATTGGCTTGATTCGGAAGATGAAGCATTTCTGACGACAGCGGATACGCAGAGTCCTCAAGATGTTCAAGAACTGATTAAAACCACAATCGACACTTTAAACTGGTCGGGAGGCAACGTCTGATGGGATCTGATACATCTTACTCAAATGGAGTGAACTCAGCCTCCACTTCATCCGTCAAGCCCGGCCAGCAATCGGCTGCGATTCGTAACATCTACGAGCACCTTGGCGAACTTCGCGGCCTTGCCCAACTGGTCGTCTATCTGGCGGACCAGATTGAAGATACAGACAAGCGGCTCGATGCTGCCACGGATCCGACTCAAGTGGCGTTTCTCAATCGGGTTCTGTCCATGTATACGGAAGAACTGGAACTTCGCCATCAAGGACTTTCTGGAAGAATTGCTTCGATCTGCCAGCAAGTCGCCACGCGAACCAAGCCAGCCTACACACGAATCAACCGATTCTAATCTAAATCGCAAATCACGCTCACAAGAGTTTTTTTGTCGGCCCGGCCCCCGGATATCTCCGGACCGGGCGTCTATTTTTTGTCATTTTAGTCATTACAGATGTAATCCATTACACAGAGATTGTTTGCGGCAGCCAATCACTGCTATCTCATTGACACGGCCAACTTTAAATGTAGTTTAACAGATGTGAAACGCAACAAATTTTAAAAAAAACATAAAATTGACGGATGCCGCCAGTGATTCGACGCGGATGCGGTTAACTTCCGTGCGAACCATGGCCTGTCTATCGCGGGAACGACAGACTGACAAGGAGCACCGATTGGACCATCGGCGACATCCGTCAACTATTCTCACACATGCTTCGTCTGGATAGAGAGACCTTTTAGAGTCGTCCTGCGATCCAGTTTGCCACATGATTCTGACTTTACTATCGACCCTCAAATTCCTCTCCAACCCTGTAAATCATTGGCGAATGATTTTTTCGAACCGATCGGTCCGGTTGGATCAATTATGAGGGCTTAAGATCAAAGTGGATCAAGTTCCTCATCCACGACAGTTTCCTGATCCTGATAGGACCGGCCATAGGGTGCATACGATTCGCCTGAATCCTTCCAAACATGTGGTCCAGAAAGCGGTTCCGGCTCGTGATGCGTGTAATTGTCGATCACAAAGTTCACTGGAGCCGCGGAATGGACATCTGACGAGTCATAAAATGAATCCGAGGTCTCCGCATCATCGCCATCATACCCAACCTCAATCAACCCCTCAGACTCTTCCAAAGGAGGCTTCACGGGCAGGAGCGGTTCAGACCAGGTCTTTGGCAAATGTTGAACTTGCACCGAGCTTGCGGATGAACCGAAACCAGGCTTGATGATTGGCGAATCTGGGCTGGCGGGAACGGTTTGGGACGGCTGCCAGGTCTCCGACCATCGAACGATTCGTCGCGGATTTCCGAGCGTTTCACGATGAATCCAGTCCGCCTCAGCCCTCGTCCACGAATGATCCGGTCTCGACCACCTCAGTAATTCCATGGCCTCTTTTAAAGCGATATGCGGCAAGTGCCATCCCACAGGTCGGCCATGGCGGCTTAAACGGCTGAACCTTTCGAGCAATTGCGACTGCCCAACATAGAGCACACCAACATGAACACCTCGAGACTTGAGCCTCTCTTGAAGAATACGAAGCACCTCAAAACCTTCGCGCTTCAAGTGATGCGACTCTTCAATCACAAGCTCGACACGGAATCCATCGTGCGACAATTCATAAACACGACGCTCGATCCGGCTCAGGGTCTGCTCGGCCGTCGATGCTTCCTCGATGAAATGATCTTCGAGATTGAACCGAAGCGTCTGTAACAGTCCAAGGCCTGAACCGCCAGGCAGTTGCGGCACCGAGACCCAGCGTACAAGATCACTCTGGGTTCGTGCCGACTCGGCGGCGACTCTCCAGAGCCATGTCTTGCCCGCACCTGAGTCGCCGGTCAAAACCGTTTGGCGAATCAGGCCATTGGCCCAGGCGTGCGTCAGTTGTTCAAAGGCATCGTAACGACTCGGAAGTATCGCTGGAAGCGACGCTTCAAAAAGGTCTTGAGGGCTTTGCAGATTCCGGTCGTCATCCATGTCACAATTGCTCCAAGCCGATGGTGGGAGGTCGTCCCAGCACAGTTGTAAGGCTGGTAATACCAACCCCCAACACCTTCATTATCGGCCCAGATCATTCCATCACTTGATTCGGAAAAAAGGGAATTTCCGGCATAATCGTTACCGATCAGGCCAACTCCCTGCCCCTTCCAGAAGTTGCAGCGATTGATTTAATGGCTTTGGGAGCGATTCCCAGGCGGCCTCGTTCAACTTACGTTCAATCCGCTCATCCGACTGCTTCGAAAGCTGGAGTCGGGACATTCCCATGGCTGTCTTAGCCGGGATCCGTGGAGTCCGTGTGGTCGCGGCCTGATTCCAAATCGACTGACCGTCGCGAATCAGATTCATTCGGACCTCAATCAGAGTGGTCCTGTGTGGAGTCTCTTCAAACCCTCGCCCATAACGCTCTGAAACTTGTAAATCGAACCGAAACAGTGCTGATTTCAGAAACAGATCCTGATGAGTCGCCACGGTGAATCTCGGAAAGAGATAGCCTTTTGCCAGTCCATTTTTTTCGATCACAGGCAGAATCTGTTCGCTGGCTTTATCCGATTTCGTGAAGTTGGACTCCGTCATCATCAGTTGAACAGACATCCCCCTCCATTTCGCCAATGCTTGAACCAACGTGGCAAATCTTGGCTCCGTATCTGCTGCACTCGGAACACCTTCCAGATTCTGAAGCTGAAACTTCTCCACCTCCATCAAGCTCTTGAGCGATTCCTGAGGCTGATTGGCCTGCATCTGAGCCTGACACTGATCGAGTGTTTTTTGAATCGAGTTGTCACGCGCAGTTCGCCACAGATTTCTTGACACCTCAGTCAAGTCCTTCAGATCAGAGTCATTAACGGATTCGTCCAGCAGCTTGGAATACCCTTCCAAAGCGTCCAGAGTTTTGGAACCTGAGAGCCTTTCAATCCGCTTTTTCCAGGACTTGCGAGCCTGTTCACGACGAATCTTGCGAATCTCAGGCTCCGTCAATCCCATCGATTCCGCTTTAAGACGCGCAGAATCGATGGCCCATAACTCGATCATTCTGTCGCATGATTTCACCACATCCAGCTCATCTGAAGCTGGATTCAGACTTTTGTATTGCTGAATGGCCCGATCCATCAGAATCGCGGAATGGTCTGAATGGGTGACCATCCAGGCCTGCATTGAGACGGAAAGTGCGATCAATATCGAGCTGAAAACCAGGGCTGAATTGGCCCAGACCGGGAGATGATTCTGGAGGCGGATCAGCCAGCCGGGTGGCTTGCGAAACCGTTTGCGGAACTGGCTGGGATCGATGTCCGCATGGCTGTGAGGCACTTCCATACTGCGTCCACAGAATGGGCAAAGCGCTTTCCAGACGCCAGGCGGCGGCTCGAAAACGGTGTCGCATTCCGGGCAGTTGATGCGAAAGCTCATCAGAGATAAATCGCTGACCTGAGGGTGATTCGGACGTTGATTTGGTCGCAGAATGACTGATATCAATTGAATCTAACATAAGCTGTATTGAAGTTTAAGCCCCATCCGTGGAAGTGTATCGAAGCGAGCGTGGATCTGCGGGAGATCAGTGCCCCATTTTTAGGGTTATCGCCGCG
>CAMBZY010000291.1 GCA_945872325.1 Candidatus Kuenenia stuttgartensis
CGATCTTTCCGCCCCGAACGAACGGAGTCAGAAGATCGACCACTTTGATACCGGTTTCGAAAACTTCGGTTTTCGGTGACAGGTCGTCGAAGGCAGGTGGATCGCGGTGGATTGGCCAACGTTCTTCGTATTGAACTGGGCCACGGCCATCAATCGGCTCGCCCAAAAGGTTGAAAACGCGTGCCAGAGTGCCTTTACCTACAGGAACGGAAACTGGTCCGCCTGTATCGGTCACGGGCATTCCGCGAACGAGGCCATCGGTTGAACCAAGGGCCACGCAGCGAACACGATTACCGCCCAATTGTTGTTGAACTTCACCTGTCAGGTTGATCTTCACACCTTTGAGGTCGGTGTCGACCCGCAGGGCGTTGTAGATATCCGGCAGGAATCCCTCATCGAATTCGGCGTCGAATGTGGAACCGATGACTTGGATGATACGTCCGTTCGCAGTGGCCATGATCGAGATGATCCTTGTGCAAATGAAAGACGAGTGACTGGCTGATGTTTCAAACTGGAATTTGTTGGGTCCGCATTCGGCTCACTCAAGAGCGGCCACGGCACCGATGATTTCTGATAGTTCGCGGGTGATCTGCGCCTGACGGGCACGATTATAAAGCCGGGACAATGTTTTGGTCATGTCCTCAGCGTTCTCAGTCGCGCCTTTCATGGCCACCATACGGGCAATCTGCTCGCTGACAGCTGCGTCAAGAAAACACTTGAAAAGTCTGACTTTGAATGAGACAGGAACGATCTCTTCGAGAATACTCTGAGCATCTGGAAGATACTCGTAAGGAACATTCGATGAAGACGATTTTACTTCCGTCTCAGTACCTTTATTCTTGGTTCGACCAAGCGTTTCAACCTTGCCAACGTCTTTGGTCGACATCGGCAAAAGTGTACTCACGATCGCTTCCTGACGTGCAACCGTGATGAATTTGGTGTAAACCACATCCACACGGTCCACTTTACGTTCAAGAAACAGGGTCATGTACCGATTGGCAATCTCTTCGACTTCGTGATACTGCGGACGATCTTCAAAATGGGTGAAGGTCTTATTTGCAGGAATCCCTTGAAACCGAAGGAAATTGATCCCACGCTTGCCGGCGATTTCGAGATGTGTTCCCAAGCCGCCAAGCTCGTTTTCCTGACGGGTACGAATTGTTTGACGCAAAACGTTGGCGTTATAACCACCAGCCAGCCCACGATTACTTGTCAGGGCAAGAAGCACCGCGTTTTTCGGTGCATTACGCTCTTCAAGTAATGGATGCTGAAAGTTTGTCTGCGAACCGCCCAGATCCTGTACCAGTTCGGCAATCTTTCGCGTGTAGGCTTCGGCTTCAGTGGCCCTGTCCAGCGCCTTTTTGAATCGGGCGGTGGCGATCAATTCCATCGTCCGCGTGATTTTCTTGATATTCTGAACTGCCTTACGGCGTTCTATGATCGCACGGGCTTTGGCCATGGTCGTTCGTTACTCAATGAATGTTCAGTGACTGGTCAACAGTGGACACGTCTCTTAAAACATGCCCACCGCGATCATTCCGTTCAACCGGCAGCACCCACAAGTGCGCCCGACTCTTTCTTCAACGATGCTGTGAAGTCGACGTTGTAATCTTCCAGAGCTGTCTTCAGCCCTGTGATCACATCACCGGTCAGCTTCTGCTCTTTTTCAAGCAAATTGCGGACTTCGGAACGTTGCTCACGCATGAACTGGAGGAAGCCTGTTTCCCATTGACGAACCTTCGTCACTGGAACGTTATCCAGATATCCTTCTGTACCAGCATAGATCACCATGACCTGGTCAATGGCACCCATGGGTTGATACATCGGCTGCTTCAACAGTTCCACCATGCGATAGCCACGGTCAAGTTGCAACTGGGTCGCTTTGTCAAGCTCTGTTCCAAGCTGGGCAAATGCTTCCAACTCGCGGAACGCAGCAAGGTCAAGACGCAGACCACCAGCCACCTTCTTCATGGCATTGATCTGAGCTTTGCCACCCACGCGGCTGACTGAGATACCAACGTCAATGGCCGGACGAACGCCAGCAAAGAACAGGTTCGGCTGAAGGTAAATCTGACCATCTGTGATCGAAATCACGTTGGTCGGAATGTATGCCGAAACTTCACCTTCGAGGGTCTCAATCACAGGCAGTGCTGTCAAAGAACCGCCTGAGCTATCCGTCTTGACCACTTCGTGACCATCAGCAAACGAATGCTTGAGTTCGTGAGTGGCTTCTTCCAGGCCAGGAACACCAAGATAAACCTTGCCGTTCACGCCTGATTGCTCGTTGATCTCAGACTTGACTTCGCCACGCTTTTTGATGATCACATACTTGTTGGCAAGCTTCGCAGAACGTTCCAGCAAACGACTGTGGGCGTAGAAAACGTCCCCAGGGAATGCTTCACGACCTGGAGGGCGACGAAGAAGCAAGGAAAGTTCGCGATAGGCAACAGCCTGCTTGGATAAGTCGTCATACACGCAGAGGGTAGGCATACCCTTTTCGTACATGAAGTATTCGGCCATCGCACAACCAGCGTAAGGAGCAATGTACTGGATTGGGGACGGGTCGGAGGCACCTGCGGAAACCACAATCGTGTAATCCATCGCACCATGCTGCGTTAGAATTTCCACCAGACTGGCGGTGGTTGATTCTTTCTGGGCAATGGCGACATAAACACAGATTACGCCCTGACCCTTTTGGTTCAGAATCGCGTCGATGGCAATCGCTGTCTTGCCTGTCTTGCGGTCACCGATGATCAGTTCCCGCTGGCCACGTCCGATAGGGGTCATGGCGTCAATGGCTTTAATACCGGTCTGCAATGGCTCGTCAACAGGTTGACGACCAGCGATACCAGGAGCTGTGGATTCGACAAGGCGAGAGTGAGGTGTCACAATCGGACCTTTATTGTCGATCGGTTCGCCCAGAGGATTCACAACCCGGCCGATCATGGCCTCACCCACAGGAACGCGAAGCAGGGCAGAGGTGGCCGTTACGGTCTCACCTTCGTGAATCTGCTTGTAGTCGCCAAGAATGATGACACCGACCGAGGTCTCTTCAAGGTTGAAGGCCAAGCCTTTCACACCGTTCTGAAAAGTGACCATTTCGCCGGTCATGACACCGGATAAACCGTGAACTCGCGCGATACCGTCACCGACCTCAACAACCTGACCCACTTCGGATCGAGTTGTCTGAGCCTGAAATTGCTCGATCTCACGCTGAAGTATGGAGCTGATCTCGTCGGCTCTGAATTTCATGGATCTTTCCTTCCAACAGGTTTTTACGGAGCTGTTCGAGTCGGCTTCGGATGGATGAATCAAACTGGAGATCCCCGACCCGGATCACCAGACCACCGATCAAGCTGGGGACAACTGAGAATTCAATCACCGGCACCAGTCCAAGACGATCCTGGAGTTGCCTGGAGAGTGTTTGTATTTGTGCCTCGGTCAAATGCTGGGCAGCCTGCACTTTGACACGACACCGGCCAAGAAGCCGATCTGAATCACGCACGACCCTGTGGACCAGAGCGTGAATAAGATTAAGACGACCTTTTTCGTTGAGAACACGCAGTAGGTTTAAAACCAGTTCGTGCACATTCCCCTGAAAGGCCTTTACGATCAACGCATCGGTTTCGACGGTATTTCTCACTCCACTTGTCAATCCTGCCAGCAGTTGCCGGTTCGAGTGAAACAAGCTCGTGATACCTTCCAACTCCGAAACAACCTGCGCCACGACATTGCTCTTATGGGCAGCAGACAGAATCGCTTGGCTGTAGACTCGGGACAATTGCATTTGTCCTTCGTCAAAAACAGTTGCTGCTTGAGCAAGTGCTTCGGTGGTCGACATTAACGGGTGCTCCCCGTAGAAGTGCTGAACCCAAAGGATGAACGGTCAGGCAATTCCGCTGCGGAAAGTTCCACAAGCCGATTTTGCTCCTCAACGCTCAGATTCTTCTGAAGGACTTTACCTGCAACCTGAACAGACATATCCGCAGCTTTCGACCAAATCTCAATCAACGCTTCATCACGAGCCTGTGCGATATCGCGATGGGCCCTTTGCTGAAGCAATTCGGATTCAGTCTGTGCCTTACGGACAATTTCATCACCGGTGTGCTGGGCATCACGCCTGGCTTCATCCAGCAATGCTTTGATTTTTTCAGACGCTGAAGCCATCTCCGACTTGTATTGTCTTAACAAGCCTTCTGCTTCATTGCGTGCTTTTTCCGTGTCATGGAGGCATGACTCCATGTGATGTTCGCGATCGTGCATGGCCTGAACGATTGGTTTCCAAGCCAGCTTGCCAACGATTCCTAGCAGAACCATAAACACCACAAACGACCAGATCGCAAGCGGTGCCTGTTCGGCAATCTCTTCGGCTTTCATCGGGATCAGGCTTGGCTTGCCATGTCCTGCTTCGGCTCCATGCGCGTCGGCTGCACCGTGACCGGTTGTCGCAGTCGCTGGTGCATGACCGGCAGCGGCCTTTGTATCATGACCATCCGCGGCTTTAACCGTGGACGAACTGATAAACAAAAGTACCGCCAGACTGCTTATGATTGAACGTATCATGATGATGATTCCGGGCGAACAGCCATCAAGGTGAATACAACGGGTGGCCGAACGTCGGTCCACCCGTGATGGTCTATACGGTTGCCGAGATCAGAGGGCGATCAGGAAGAGCAGCAGGGCGAAGAAGGTGAAACCTTCGATCAGAGCCGCTGCAATGATCATTGAGCTGGAAATATTACCAGCAACTTCTGGCTGGCGAGCCATGCTCTCCACAGAGGCGGAGGCCAGTTTGCCAATGCCCATGGCAGCTCCAATGACGATCAGGGCAACGCCGAGTGGCTTCAGGTCGGAGAACGGTGCAGCACCAGGGGCGGCTTGGGCAAATGCCAGAACTGGAGCCATGGTGACTACGGCAAACGCCATGAACAGAACCTTCATCAACTTCA
>CAMBZY010000292.1 GCA_945872325.1 Candidatus Kuenenia stuttgartensis
GCACCAGGGACAACTGTTGAAACAGGGTTAACGATGGAATACGTTGTGCTGCTTTGCGTATATGACGGATTGACTGTCATTCCCAATGTACCTGTTCCAGATGTTGAAACAGATACGACCCATTTATCTGAGTAAGTCGGCGCTGGTGGGGAAACTGGTGTATTTGAGGTCGCCTGAGCTGTGATCAATGTTACGAATGCGGAAACGCTGTTGGTGGTTCCACGGAATGAACCCGTTGTGAAGCTGAAATAGTTGCTGATCAGCCCTGCTGCACCAGAGAAATTTACGACATCGGCAAACTGAGCCGTGAAGTAAACGGTATTCGCATTTGTTCCGAATACGGTCAAACTTGAACCCGTTACAGCGACACCACTGCTTGTGGATGGGAAAACACTGGTGATCGTCGGTGTCAGGTTATCCACACGAATCGTATTTGAAGTGATGGTCTGAGTGATCGGATTCGATGGATCCTGATAAACCGGGATATTGCTTGCCGCATTCAACATCAAGTTAAAATTGGCAGCCGCATTCGTCCCTGGTGTTCCGGTGCTCACACTGATGGTGAACTGCTTATGATAACCGACTGGAGCCGTTGCATCAGCGATGGGAACGATGGTCTGGATCTGATTTCCGGTGAGAGAGCCTGTCAGAATCGTCAGTGTGTATTTGCTAGGGTCGGCTGCACCACCGCTGGCACTGTCGCTCACGTAATAGGAAAACGTGATGGTGAAAGTGATTGTGGATGGAGCCACATATTGAAGGCTGTTGAAGGCTGTCCCACTGGTGGAGACCAAGGCGGTCGGGGCGGCCTGTGTGAGGAACTGAACATAGGTCGACGAGGTGGATGGTAGGGATGTGGAAAGCTGGTTACCCGCGACGTCGCGAATCTGCTGGGTATTGGCATCACTGACCATTTGCAGATAGATGTTGTCACTGAAGTTGGTTGGAATGTTTCCTAAAGTTCCCACAGTCACATCAAAAATCGTCGTACTCACCGCAGTGACCGCAGTCACATTGAAATAGGTTTGATTTTGTGTGGTTCCAGAGCCATTGACAGCGAGGAAGTCGGCTGCGACCAGTGTGTTGGTGATCGGCTTGGAAAATGTCAAGCGGTAAGTCAAAGGCATGACACTGGTGGGCGAGGTGGTGACGGCCACGAACGAGCTGATGGTCGGGGCAGTCAGATCCATGACCTGAGCGAGGGTCTGGATGGTGCCGGCCGAGACACTTCCAACCGAGGTGGAAGTTGTGGATGGTGCGATATAGGCCGAACCACCACTCACGCGGGAGTCCGTTGGGTTGCCGTTATAGCCCCAGGCCTGAATGCTGTTACTGGCAGAGTTCAGGGAAACGGTATCGAGCGAGCCAGCCTCAAGGCGTGAACTGCTGACTAGGGCCACACTGGCTGTGCCAAGCAGAGCGGCGTTACCGCCTGTGGTACCGTCGAGTTGGCCACTGGTGCAAAAATCGCCCCAGCCGGTGACTGTGTTATCCGTATTCAGGAGAAAGACAAACTTGGACGTGGTGCTGGTGGGGTTGACACCGGCGATGGCCTGATTAAAAGACCCTGACTGCAAAGTCTCATCGGCAGGCTTACCTGTTGTTGGTACACCATCAATTCCAGGACTTCCATAGAATGTGCTGTCTGCAAGGACTCCGACGATAAAGTTATTTCCAGCGGAAGCCTGAATCAGGCCCTGAACGGGGGTATCCTCGAAAAAGAGGTTTTCACCAAAACTCGTATACTGGCCCCACGTGGTGAGCGTTCCGTCCGTCCCATAAATATTCGAAGGCGTTGCCCCTGTGTAAGTTCCGATCGCAAACGAAACGTTTACACCGGCGCCAATCGAGAAGTAATTTCCGGTGATTGGAGAATTGCTCACAACGCTGTTGTTGTTCGTGCCCCAGGAAACGATGCTTCCGTCCTGTTTGAGAGCCAGAGCGTGATTATCGCCAGCTGCGATGGCCACAACATTGGATAAGGATGGCAAAGCGGTTGCACCGGCACCAGAGCCCCAGGCCGTGACGGTACCATCAGCCTTCAGGGCAAGTGAGAACGAACCTCCAGCTGCGACATCGACCACATTGGTCAAGCCAACTGGAACGCTGGTCACGTTAGAGGTAGTGCCACCCCAGGCCGCCACAGTTCCGCTGCGCTGCTTCCAGGCAAGTGAGCCTGTGACCGATTGACCAGCACTGATAACCGCCCCGTTTTCATCGAGAAAGTCAACCGTCCCAGAGACTGAAAGCGTGTAATCGCCGGTGGCGAGGGCCACACGTGGTAAGCCAACAACATAATAGGTGTTTTGATCAGCTTGAGATCCAACGATGCCAATCTTGTACTGACCTGGGGTACCGTTGGACAGGTCGATGGCGGATCCACCGTTGCGGGTGATGGTGATATCCGAAGCTGTGAACGAGGTATAGTCCACGAACCAGTCTGTATTATCGGAATTGATAAAGCTGATTCGGGCCCGGTCGACCGTACCGACGGGCAGATAAGTGCCGGAAATTTCGGGCGAGGGCATGAAGTAAGTGGCCGAGGTGGCCATGACCACTCGCTCTTCCAACGAGATGATCGAAGGGGCAAGCGTATGGAATCGACGTGGCCGGCGGATAGTGCCATGCACTGGTTTTCTTGGTCGGGCAGTCGATATGGACAGGATGCTCTTCATGGAACGAACCTCACCTTTAACTTTATGATCATTCAAATGTGGCCACGCAGGACCGAATCGGCTTCAGTGAACAGAGGATGAGCCTGACTGGTGTACACGACGGTTTGACGGAAGGGGCAGAGCCCTGGGACTGGAACATTGGGAAACCAACTCGATCTGAGAGAGTGAGACATCGTTGCGAGTCGGGACGAACTGACCTGAACAAAGCCACCCAAGCTGGAGCGGATGGCAGACAAACCAACTGAGGTGCACAGACGACTGGTCAGGATCAGAGAACAAGACTGGGTGGACCAGGAATCAGACGAACCAACATAGAGCAGAGCGATTCCAGGAACCAATCCAAACTTTCGCGAGACCTCCCGACAGACTCGGGAACTAACCTACGAGACACATAATCACCAGTTCTGTCATGAACCGCAAGGGGTCTCTCAGATAAATTTTCGATTTTTCCAAAATTGAGTCATTCATGTGCCGTTTTGGCAACATCCCGAAAGATGACGGCGCTAGTGGGGCTATGGGTAGTCTGGGAAGGCTTGCCTGTGAATAGTGCCGAAACCGGGGGGCTGGCGCCCCCTCAAGTCAAGATTTCTGGTAGGCGTGAGTGGGCTCTGGGAAGCAGGTGGGATTCATCCGATAATAGTTCGTAACTAATTTACATATAATTGTTTAAATCATTATTACGAAACGGGTTTGTCTCGATAATTGATGATTTGATGATTCACCCGAGAAGAAGGTGGGCTTCACCCCACCCTACTTTGATAGTTTGTTTGTCATACGCCGAAAACGGGGGCTAGATTGTGAGCCGCTGGACGCTCACCTTTGGTTTGCTTAAGAAAGTGGCAGCCTTTTTCTGTCTGCTCCTTGAAATCTTTTAAGCTGGGGTCGGCGTAGACGAAGAGTTTTTAAGCCTGGACTGGCGTAAGAAGCGGACTTACGTTTTGTCTGAGCTTATAGACTTGCGAAGTCGGTCCGTGAGATCAAAACGATCCCACGCAGAACGGGTGGCGCAGGTGCTTTATTTGAAATAGTTTAGAGCATTATTACGAAACGGGTTTTCTTGATAATTGACGACTCGCCCTGGAAGAAGGTGGGCTTCACCCCACCCTACTTTCGGATCCGGAGGTGCTTTTATGGATTTTTGGGGAAGTCGTATTGACGGATTTCCCCAATAATGAATGATGCGTTCATTACTCCTATCGAGATTGCTTCTTTTGTGTGAAAGGATTCACACCCATGTCACTTCGTTCAAGATTTTCGGTTACTTCGGTTTTCCAGTCGTCCGCTTCATGCCAGCAAAAAGTTCGCAAGACACGTCAGGCCAAGTTCCTGATGGAATCGCTCGAAGACCGGGCCGTGCCGGCGGTGATCACGTGGGACGGCGGAGCTGGCTCAAATAACTTCTGGGACAAGGCCAACTGGAGCACGGACACCGTTCCGGGCAAGAACGACGACGTCGTCGTCCCGGCCTTCAGCGGCAACGCCAGACTTGTGATTGATGGCACATGCGAACTTCGCAGCATTCAAACAAAAGCCCCACTCCAGCTCACAACGACGACAAATGATTCATACCGTTGCAGGCTGATTCTCGACGGCGGAAATTCCCTCATCGAAAACGGAATTTATCTCGATACCGCAAATCTCAAAGATCTGCGTATCCAGGCTTCAGGCGCAGGCACTGTGGTGACGGTCAACGGAAATCTTGGAAATCCGGGTGCGATTCTCAAAGAGTTTTCCGCATCCGCCTTCGCTGGTGCGCGAATGAGTTTCACCAACACCGTCTTGCCAACTTATGTCAATGCCAGCTTTGAAGCGAGCGATTTGGGCTCTCGAATGCTTGTCCAGGGGATCAAACATTTTGATCACATCGGTAATCCAACAATCAATGTCACGGAAGATGCGGAAATGACATTCGCGGATCTTGAACGGATGGATCTCGTCAATCGAACCTACAACGGCTGGTTTCACGTCATCGTGGTTTCCGAAGGAGGCAAGCTCAATTTACCCGCACTCAAAAGCTTGACGACGGGAACGGAACATGAGGGATCGCCAAACCTGAGCTTATATACCAGTGATCTGAAAAACAGCGATGGAAGCTTTCAATACTCCAAGTCCATTCTGAATACACCTGAATTACAGACACTGAAAAACGTGTCTGTTAGTGTCTATCAAATGGCGAATTCCTGCATCTGGAATGCACCAAAGCTGGAGTCTTTCTCAAAATGCTCACTGGGTTACAACGCTCCCGGTCAGCTCATGGTGCTTCCATC